>DIEQ01000033.1 GCA_002418705.1 Mageeibacillus sp. UBA5770
GATCTGGGAGAGAATCGTCCAGTTTTTGCCTGCTGCTAATTGCTATTACTGATCATAAATATTACGGATAATTTTACCTGTTCTTATATATTTCTTATATATATTGTATGCAGGTATTGTATAATTGATAACAGGAGGAACCGGACTTGTTTTGTATTAATGATTGGCCGGAAGCAATTCGCCAGGCCGTAGTCCGCGCTGATACCGCCTTGCAGAAACAGGAAAAGTATTTAAATGATCTCTTGAACCACAATCATATCAAGGTTCTGAAAGCCTTTCAGACAGAAAAGGTCAACAGTTATCATTTGCATGGTTCAACAGGATATGGCCTGGGGGACAGCGGCCGGGATACCCTGGATGCTGTTTTTGCCAGAATCCTGGGAGCCGAAGCTGCGCTTGTCCGAGGACAATTTGTCTCCGGGACTCACGCTATTGCCTGTGCCTTATATGGCATTCTGCGTCCCGGTGACCACCTGCTATCGGTCAGCGGCCAGCCTTATGATACGCTGGAGGAAGTCATTGGTTTGCGGGGAAACGGTCAGGGCAGCCTTAAAGACCTGGGAATTGACTTTGACCTGGTCGACCTTGATCAAGAAGGAAAACTGCAGTATGATCTGATTCAAAAAGCAATTACTCCTCAAACACGCCTGCTGCTTGTTCAGCGCTCCTGCGGCTATTCCTGGAGAGATTCTCTCTCGATTGCCAGCATGGCTGAACTGGCGGCCTTTGTGAAGAAAAAATTCCCCGGCCTGCTGATCTTCGTTGATAACTGTTATGGAGAACTGGTGGAAAAGCAGGAACCCTGTGAGGTCGGCATTGATCTGATTGCCGGATCCCTGATTAAAAATCTGGGTGGCAGCATAGCACCCGGGGGAGGATATATTGCGGGACGAAGCGAGTTGGTAAAACTGGCGGCCCAACGGCTGACGGCACCTGGCATCGGCGCCGAAATTGGAGCCACCTTCGAATGGCAGCGTTTATTTTATCAAGGCTTGTTTTTCAGTCCCTTGACAGTAACGGAGGCTTTGAAGGGGGCCATATTTACGGCCGCCTTCTGGGAGTCCCTGGACTACGAAGTCTATCCCCGGCCGGAATCCCGGCGCAGTGATCTGATACAGGCTGTAAAATTAGGTACGCGGGAAAAATTGATTGCTTTCTGCCAGGGCCTGCAGAAAGGGACTCCCCTTGATGCCCATGTAATGCCAATCCCCGGGGAAATGCCCGGTTATCAGAATGAGGTTATCATGGCCGGAGGAACCTTTATTCAGGGAGCAACCAGCGAATTTTCCGCAGACGGCCCTCTGCGCGAGCCATATGTTGCCTATCAGCAGGGCGGCATTTCCCATACTTACGTTAAAATAGGCAATATCTCCGCCGCCTTAAACCTTTATGCTGAAAATCTGTTATAGTTACTTAAAGAAAAACTTTAAATTGCTCAGAAAATTATTAAGATGATTATTTATTAAGATGATTATATCGAGAAAAAATAGCGAGGTGAAAACATGGAGGAAAAGGCTAAAAAAAGTACAGGAAGAATAATATGGGAAGTCGTCGAGATAGTTGCAGTAGCTTTTGTGCTGTCCTGGGTTTTAAGAACATTCGTTGTGGAAGCAAGGGTCATTCCTACAGGCTCTATGCTGCCAACGATACAACTGCAGGATCGGGTATTTGTAGATAAAATTTTCTTCAAATATTTTGACGAAATCCGTCAAGGGGATATCATCGTTTTTCATCCGCCTCCGGCAGCTCATTCCAGTGAAGATTTTATTAAAAGAGTCATAGGCTTGCCGGGTGACACGGTTGAGATCAAAAACCATATTGTTATTGTTAACGGAGAAAAACTGAACGAGCCTTACCTGCTGGAACAGCCGGATGATGATTTTCCAGCTCTGAAAGTACCCTCTGATTCACTTTTTGTTATGGGTGACAATCGGAATAACAGCGCAGATTCCCGGGAATGGGGTTTATTGCCTCTCGAGAATGTTACCGGGCGAACACTTTTCCGTTACTGGCCCCTTAACAGTATCAGCGTACTCGCCCGTTAGAGAAAACCTCTGCCTAATTTTGCTGTAACCCCAATTACAATATTTTTAACCATGTTAATTACAGAAACTATTAGCTTGAATTATAAATTATATGTAATGATGGGAGAATTATTCATGGAAAATGCTAAATTAAAGGTCGTCATGCTTTTTGGCGGCCGTTCCGGAGAACACAAGGTCTCCTTAAATTCGGCAAAATCAGTGCTGCAGGCAATCGATCCTGGCCGTTACACAGTACAAACAGTCGGAATATCCCAGGAAGGCCGCTGGTACTGGGGAGCCCAGCCCGACGATTTGTTAGCCGGTGATTTCCCGGCTTCAGGTGCGTTCCCCCTCGTCACTTTAGTCCACGACCCCAGCAACCCGCATTTCATTGCCTTGGATGGAACTTCACTGGCAGATGGCGGCAAATTTGATCTTGTTTTTCCCGTTCTTCATGGCCCCAATGGGGAAGACGGCACCCTGCAGGGCTTGCTGGAACTGGCCGATGTAGCCTATGTCGGTTCCGGTGTTTTGGGATCTTCTCTGGGCATGGACAAGGACCGCATGAAAGCCGTATTTGCTCACGCCGGCTTGCCTCAGGCTGATTATATATCCTTTCTGCGTTCAGAGTTCCAAAAGTCTCCCGTGGCCTGCGTCCGGAAGGTGGAACAAACCTTGGGCTATCCCTGTTTTGTCAAGCCAGCCAACCTGGGTTCCAGTGTAGGAATTTCCAAAGCTCATGACAAAGGCGAGCTCATGGAAGCATTTAACATTGCTTTTGCCTATGACCGTAAAGCAGTTGTTGAACAAAACATTTCCGGACGGGAAATAGAGATCGCTGTTCTGGGCAATGATCATCCGGAGGCCTCAGTGCCGGGCGAAATATTGCCGGTCAATGAATTTTATGATTATGAAGCCAAATATACCAGCACGGAATCAAAACTGATCATTCCGGCAGAATTACCCCTGGATCTCAGCAGCCAGTTAAGAAAGATGGCTATTCAAGGTTTTCTTGCTGTGGGAGCATCAGGCTTAAGCAGGGTAGATTTTTTTGTCACAGCTGACAATAAACCCTATATTAATGAAATCAATACCTTGCCCGGATTTACCCAAATATCTATGTATCCTAAACTTTGGGATAATACCGGGGTCAAGTATCCTGAACTTATTGACCGTCTGATTGCTTTGGCCCTGGAAAGATACCGGGACAAATAAGACCATATGATACCAGTGATCGGGTTCCAGGTTCCTAATTCCGCTTAGTTCCTAATTCCGCTTAGCGGAAGTTAAAATACAATAAAAAAAGGGAGTGGATAAAATGAATCTGCACGAGTTAACCGGCTTTGAAAGCGGTGTGGTTGTGTTTAAGGAAAGCGGCGAAGCCTATATAGCAAACTGGTCTGGTTTCGAGGGAATCCCGCGCAAGTTCGCCAATGCCCTTTTTGGCCTGGATAATGGTAATGATATCCAGGAGACGGAGAACGATGAGTTTGACGACATTGCGGTCGAAATTGCTGTTGCCAATTCGCCAAAGAACTATACCATTAACGGAAGATATGAAAACGATGAAGTCATAATTATTACCTTCAAAGGTTGGGAGTAAAGATAACTGGATAAATCAGCGACAACCGCTAATCGATCATATTGATAGACAATCAGTATTAACCAGTATTAACGAGATGATGAGATGAATTGAATTAAATTAAGAAAAAAACAGGGTTTATAATAAAAAGGTTATAATTATTAAGCGGCCCATAAACTTTGCCAGAGCACTGCAATTAAGGTTGCGGTGAGAAGGCAGGGCAGATAAGCCGCTTCTATTTTATTATATTGAGTCCCATAATAAAGATTATGTAAAGTTGTAAGAAGATTCATAAAGATGACAAGAGTTATCTGTCCCCAGGAATTATTTTATACTTTAAGATGCTAATTACAATTATGGAGGATTAATCAATATCATCTCCATACATTTTGACTAATCCATTTTTCTAATGAATCTTTTCTCTTAGCAATAACATTAATGCTTAGCTCTGAAATATACGCACTTGTGCTATCAGTAATTTTAACTGCTACCACGGGCTTTCCTATACTGATCGCAAATTTAATTTCATCAAGTGACATCCCTGCATTATTGGCTGGTCGATTTGAGCATATCACGACGCTAGCGTATCTAATTTGCTTTTGAATCTGCGGATCAACATTGTATCTCCTATCAACACTATCAAATGGTGAACTACTTGGTACAGAATAATCTCTAACACTAAATTTTGTCCGATCCAATAAAGCACTAATATCAGCGTAATCTTTGTTATTCCATCGATGTGGTATAAATACATTAATCTTCATTCTTTCCTCCTCGTACAATCCTAAAATCTAGTATCTTTAGATAATTTCCAATAATGTAATCCAAGAGCTGTCAATTTGCATGACTTACTCTTCATTGCAGCAAAATACATATGTTCTTCGTCTACAGGTTCAATAAGTCCAACACTTTCAAATAACTGAAGTTCTTTAAACACATTTACATTTTCTTGATTTGTATATGGTTCTAACACTTCATGCTCATACTCCGGACTGTTTGTAAATTCAAATGAAGGATCTAGTCTAAATTCATCACTTGGAGAATTGAAATACTGGCCTAGTTTACGCAAAATGCTTTTAGGGACTCTTGGCTCTATATCACGGACCGAAATGAAATGTGAGATATTAGTCTTGAAAACCGGACGTTGTTGCCATGCTCCTAAGGACTGATCAATAAAAGCATATATTCCTGCTGGTGTAATTTTCCCGGTTACATCTGCTGCACTTCCTCTTAATCCTTGCAGAAATAAGCTTGTGAAAATACCTTGTCCATTGCTTTCCGTAGCTACTTCATCTCTTGAACTAGCGGTCATAATCGTAACACCTTCACCAAGCGTAGATTCATTACTTTGTATAACAGGTGACTCACCAAATTTCCCTGAATAGCAGCAGTCTAAAATAATTATCTTATTTTTACATTTAGATTTATTCGCATATCCTAGAACCTCACTCATAAGTACACCTGAGTCTTTGCCCTTATAATCAGGTGTTACAAGATGACCATAATCACTTCCATGGCCCGAAAAATACAACAATGAAGCATCTGCATCGCCACTAAATAAGCTTTCAAGCAAATCCAAAAATCCAGCTTTTGTTTTTACATTAAGTTTTAATGAAACATCAAAATTTGGCGCACCATCACCATTTGTTTTTAATAGCTCAGCTACCGCACTAGCATCGTTTACACAACCTTGTAACGGTGCATTGGGATACTCATCAATACCAATTATTAACGCCTTTTTCAAAAAATCACCTCTTTCGTATAAACTTATTTTCTTATTATCACGCTTCTCCTCTTAGCGCTTAAAAACGCCTTTTCTAATCAACATCCTGCAAACGGAACGCCTGCTCGATAATAGCCATCACGTCATCCAAAAAGGTGTTGAAGTCATAATACAATTCAACTTCACCGTTCCCAAGGTGCCCAACGCCGGAGACATCCCTGCATATCCCCTTGGGATCAGCGACCTCGTTAAAATGCATATTTACCCATAGATGTAAGCGCGTCTTTTGCAGCTCGATATCGACAAAATTTGTATCGACTTTATACGCAATATAGTCGTTATTAAAAACGCGGTTAATCGTTGTCCCGAGGTTCTTTATTCTGCCGTCTAATATCTCGAATAGCGTCTTTGTGGTCGGGTTGTAATACTTATAATCCTCAAGCCTGCGTTCCGGTTCTGGTTCGGGTCGATACGGCTTCATTTCGTCATCGGATAACTGCGGAAATGGCCAGACTTTCATTGCCAGTTCTGCAAGCCTTTTGGCGCGTTCATTTATCTGCGCCTCTCCCCATGCTGACTGTTCAACGATATACTCATTAAGCTTAAGTGCGCTTTGCCTGTAACCCTGCGCCATCGTAAGTTTTTCGCTGAAAGACTTATTTGACAATGACGAGTTATCTGCCCAGTGTGCAAGGGTCAGGTTGCCGATGGTATGCAGTAGTTCTTTTTGTATCGGTCCCCACTCGGCCTGCTTAGGTTTCTGCGGGAAAACATGTTCAACCGACAGGTCATCCAGCGACACGATTTTATGCCCGTTCCACGTTTCGAGTTTGCAGAGTATGAAACGGCATATCTTCTTGCTGTAAATATCTTGGATGACAAACTCATCGGCAAATCGTTTATTATATGGGAATTCCTTTGACGTTTCCTGCAAAATGAAGAACGCCTTTATCGAGTTGAGGTAATCAGTTTCGTTTATCGAGTTTTTCAAAACCGCAAACATATAGTTCAAGCCTGTTGTACGCATACCACATACTGAACGCCGGAGCGCATAGTTCACGCAGATGGACACAATTTCCCGGAGAGTCTCAATCGAAATGACACTATTTGCACAGTCCTCATGTACCTTCATTAAAAACGGGTATGCCACACCTAATCCTATGGTTTTCAGATCTATATACAGGGATTTGAGTTCCGCGTCACCGCTTTCCCCAGAATCCATATCGGAGTAGTGCTTGGCAAAAGCCAGAAGGTCTCGGCAGAGTTCCTCCGTCTTAGCGTTCCAGTAGATGTTCCGATAAGTCTTGAACTCTTTATAAACATCTCGCTGATTTACCAATCTACCGAGTTGCATCGTGAGGTAATCACGGAAGAAGTTATCCATCAACCTAGCTTGATTTCCATACAAAAAAAGTTCCTCCATTGGTCGCCAGACATTGTTATACACAAGTTCCTGTTTCGCTGAAGGAAGCCCCATAAGGATGAAGTTCCGAATGAGGTCAGAATCCTTCAAGTCCATACCCGTTGAGTTCAGACTTTCGAAAATTGCCTGCGGGTCGTCGTATTGGCGATCAAGAGCAATGTCAACCATCTGGAGTTTTCCGATAGCTTGGTAAATCTCATCGGGCGTAAGGGCACCCTTTGCAATTTGCCCCGAGAAAAAGTTATAGTTAGCAATAATCCTTGACGCAGAATCCTGACTTGCTACTGTGCCTTCAATCAACATACGTAGTGCCTCTTGGTCGGTCTTTGTGAGCAGAAGTTTATATCTGTCGCTATTGCGCTTATACGGGTTGATGAGAAGTGTGTCTGTAATTTCAGCAGCGTTGATCTCTGTAGAAGTACTGTGCCTGTTGATAAAATCACGAAGCGCAATCAACAGAAGTGTTAGCGTGGTAAGTCGTTGTTGCCCATCGATTATCATTGCCTTTGGGAAACCCGCTGCTGACACTTCGTCAATGCGAACTATGGAACCAACAAAATGCCCCTCGCGGTTTTCCTTCTGCATTGAGACAATGTCTACCCAAAGGCGTTTGCAGTGCTCAATCTCCCAACTATAGACACGCTGATAAATTGGAATGCTGTATTGCCTTGTCCCATTCATATATTCGAAAATGTTGCTTTTGAATGCGTTCATTGTATAATCTCCTTTTAATTGTCCGCCCACATCTCGCATTGACCGATGACGGTGGCGATTGCGTCCTCCAAACCTTCCGGCGGATATTTATACCTTTTCAGAAGTTTCTTTACCATACGCCGCATACCGGCACGAGCCGATTCTTTCTTTTGCCAGTCGATGGTGCGATTTTTACGGAGCATATCTGTGAGTTCGTGGGTCATTGCCACGAGCTCTTTATTCTCGTAGAGGTCATTGACCACTTCCGGGCGAGTCAGAGCATCATAAAACGCCAATTCCTCGGTTGTTAAGCCAAGTGCATCGCCTTCCGCTTGGGCATTTGCCATATCCTTTGCCATTTTCATCAGTTCAGCGATGACTTCTTCATTAGAGAGCATACCGTTAAGATACGCCTTCATCGCGCGGGAGAGCATTTCTGAAAATTTCTCGGATTTCACGAGGTTTGTCCTACGATAGAGCGATACCTGCTCCGCAAGTAGTTTCTTCAGGATTTCAACCGCGAGGTTACGCTCTCTCATCTTGGCGATTTCCTCAAGAAATTTCGGATCGAACAGGGAAAATCCCGTATCTATATCTGAGAACAGGTTAATAACGCCCTCACTTTGAATACTCGCCTTGAGCAGTTCGTTGATACGAGTGTTTATTTCTTTCAAAGATAATGGCTTGCCCTCCCTGGTTATCCGTGTCAGCAGAGTACGTACCGCCTCAAAGAACGCTGCCTCAAAGCGTTGTTCAGGTTTCAGCAACGAACGGCAGAGGGATGATGCTTGACGCAGTAGCATTGCTTCTTTAATGAACGATTCGCGTTGCTTATTTTTATCCACACCAGACAGGAAATTCACACCGCCACTGATGGCTTTTGCCCGGGCGAGGTCGGTTGCATTTTCATCTATAAAACCGGAATAATCGAATCCATGAAATAGATCGCGGCAGACTTCCAATTTTTCGACGAATTTTGGCAGGGCAGTCTTTGCGATGTCCGTATCACCATAGTTGTTCTTGTCGCGTTTGGTGTAGTCGTTCATCGCCTGCTTCAGAGCGGAAGCAATTCCGACATAATCGACTACCAAGCCACCCTCTTTTTCCTTGTAAACCCGATTCACGCGGGCGATTGCCTGCATCAAATTGTGACCTGCCATCGGCTTGTAGACGTACATGGTGGCAAGGGATGGTACATCAAAGCCCGTTAACCACATATCTACTACGATAGCGATTTTCAACGGATCATTGTCGTCTTTGAACTTTTTTGCCATCTCATCGCGATGGCTTTTATTCCCAATAATGCTATGCCATTCTTCCGGGTCCTTGTTACTATCCGTCATGACTACACCGACTTTTTCTGTCCATCCGGGACGCAACTGAAGCAGTTTATTATATATCTTCATAGCAATGGCGCGGGAGTAGGCAACAATCATTGCTTTGCCCGTAAGTTCGTACTGGCGGTTCTCCTCGTAGTGTTTGATAATATCCTCACACAGAGTTGCGATTGTCTGCTCCGCTCCAAGAATACTTTCCATCTGACCAAGCTCTCGCTTACTCTTTTCAACAAGATAAGGTTCTGCACTTTCCGCAACGATATCATACTCGGCATCGATGATGTGTAAGACATCCTCATCCAGTTTCAGGTGGATAACGCGGCTCTCATAGTATACAGGACGGGTCGCTCCGTCCTCTACGGCTTGGGTCATGTCGTAAATGTCAATATAGTTTCCAAACACCTCAATTGTAGAGCGATCTTTGGAGGAAATCGGTGTACCTGTAAAGCCAATATATGTAGCATTGGGTAGGCTTTCACGGATGATAAGCCCGAAGGACTTCTGAATCCGCCCTGTTTGGCTATCGACCTTTTCGTCTATAAACTGGCTGCGATGTGCCTCGTCCGCCATGACGATTATATTGCGGCGATCGGATAAAAAATCGGAACTTTCCTCAAATTTCTGTGCAGTTGTAAAGATGATGCCGTTCGCCTGTCGTCCCGCAAGCAGATCTTTTAGGTGAGCCCGGCTTTCAGCCTGTTGCGGTGTTTGGCGTAGGAAGCCTGCACATTTGGTAAATTGACCGAAAAGCTGGTCGTCAAGGTCGTTTCGATCAGTTAGCATAACAATGGTCGGGGAGTTCAGCACTTCCTGCAAAAGGCGAGCATAGAATACCATCGACAGCGATTTGCCGCTGCCCTGTGTATGCCAAAACACACCGCCCTTGCCATCTGTTTCGATAGCTCTGGCGGTAGAAGCTACGGCTTTACGCACAGCGAAATATTGGTGGTACGCACCAAGAATTTTAGCGTCACCGGAAAAGCAGATGAAGTTCTTGATTATATCGAGCAGCCGCTCCTTTTCGAATATTCCCTCAATGAAGGTGTCGAATTGAGCGTACTGCGTGTTTTCATAACTACCGTCTTTAGTTTTCCATTCCATAAAGCGGTCTTCGCCCGCCGTGATAGTCCCTGCTTTGGAGATGGCAAGGTCGCTCATCACAAGGAAAGTGTTGTAGATAAACAGGGATGGAATCTCCATCATATAGTTACGGAGTTGGCAGTAGGCTTCGCTCGCATCCGTTTCTTCACGGCTAGGCGACTTGAGCTCAAATACCACCACAGGCAGACCGTTTAGGAAAACGATAATGTCAGGGCGTTTCTCACTGTTCTCAATCATCGTCCACTGGCTGGCAACGGTAAAAGTGTTGCGTTCTTTATTTTTAAAATCAACTAGATAAACAAGCGAAGACCATTGCTCACCGTTATCAAAGTAGTTCACCGATACACCGTTTTGGAGGTAGTCCATAAACCGCATGTTCTTCTGCAATACCGTACCGCCCTCAAAATTGCGCAGTTTAAAGACAGCCTCGAAAAGAGCAACTTCCGGCAGTTTCGGGTTGACGCGATGCAGAGAGGGCAGCAACTCATCCATGTAAAGTGGTTCGGTATAATCACGAGCCAAGTCTGGTCCATAAACATGGACATACCCCAATGTATCGCGAAACACCTCGACGACGGCATTTTCATAATTCGCCTCGGTATACGGCATAGAGCTATACCTCCTGGTACTTGTTTCTTATGTATGCTGCTTGATGTTCCAATTCTGGAAAAAGAAACCCGTGGTTGATTCTGAATGTTTCGAGTTCCGTTAGCAGCTGACCTTTATCCTCTTTTGGAATAATAATTGAACGGTGTATGCCCTCATCTAAATCTAATAAATCTTTACCTAGTAGAGGCTTTAAATCAAATTCCGTCTTCTGAAATGGGTTACCACTATCATCGCCGCGTATTCCAAAAATAATGAAAGCACCGTGTTGTCGTTTGATACGCTCATTGTTCAGAGGAGCTTCAATTGGAATATGTGTAATCGTAGTTAAACGGCCTAGTTTTGGGTTGCTGAAACCCCTCTCAGTCAAGAATCCAAGCATTTGCCTCTCTGATGAACCGCTATATTCAGTTAAGGCAACAATGCATCGTGCGTTCATCTCGTGGGGCCGATGTATATAATCGTAAAACACGATAATTTCTCCGTCCTTATCGGGATTCTCGTTGAAAGCAAAATATAAAGCAACCAAAGGATTCATTGTTATGTCCAACAATCTTGTCGCAAGATTATAGTGCTGCATTTTTATCAGGCGCTCGAGGGCGTTTTCAATACCATTAAACTCTTCGGGGGAATTTAGTAGTATTTTGTTTATTAGAATGTGCTCCTTTGAGAGCAGTCCTTTTCTAAAGACGCTCGGGGTCAACGAGTAAGCTTTGTCAGATTGCCCCCGGTAAAACAAAACTCGCTTGTCGTTCTGGGCGTTGGTAATTTGTGTATTTTTAAGAAAAACATTTAAATATGCACCAAGACATGTCCCGCCGAAATCTATTAGCTCTTCTTGGTCTTGTACATCTTCATAGGTTTTAATCGGAAACACAGTTATTCTCCCTTTCAATTAAATCATCATTTAGAGCAGATAGCGCAGGCTATTTTCAAGTCGTGGTTCGTGGACTTTGAGCCGTTTGCAGACGACGGTTTTGTCGAGAGCGAACTGGGTGAAATTCCTACGGGGTGGTCAGTAGCAACACTGGACGATGTATGTTCCAAAATTACGGACGGATCGCACTTCAGTCCGAAAGAATCTGTTGATGGCACTTATCCAATGCTATCGGTGCGGGACATGGATAGTTATGGTTTCAACTACAAGTCCTGCAAACTGATTAACGATGACGATTATGGTGCTATGGTTGCCAATGACTGCGTTCCACTCATCAACGATATATTGGTTGCTAAAGATGGTAGTTATTTGAAGCACTTCTTTATTGTCAACGAGCAACGGAAGGAAGCCATTTTATCGTCAATCGCTATATTCCGCCCAAACCCGAAAGTTATCTTTCCTGAGTTACTGCTTTGCCTCTTGAAGTACCCAGCTACTCAGCAAACCATTAAGGACAACTTTGTTTCAGGTTCCGCTTTGCCACGTATCGTCCTTAAAGATTTCAAGAAACTGAAGCTGGTCTTGCCTCCAATCGAGGTGCAGTTGAGGGTTTTTGACCTCCTTTCAGGAATGCGAAAACAAATAGCAGAGAACCAATCCGAAAATGCCAACCTCATGGCAATTCGGGATTCGCTCTTGCCCCGCCTTATGTCCGGCGAGTTATCCGTTACCGACCTCAGCGACGCTAAATGATGATTTATCGCTGCGTTGTTTTCAATCTTATCGTCCAGTGAACCAAGGATTTGAGCAATCGCCTTTTGTTCCTCAATATCTGTCGGCACGGAAACAGTTATGCCCTTCATTACCGCGCCGGAAACCTCTTTGAAGGTAGTACCGCTCCCCATATTCTCTATCCTGTCGCGGTTGTGGACAAGAAGGTAATACAGAAATAGGTAGTCTGTGTTGGCGTTCGGGACAATGCTCTTGAAACCCTGATTGGTGCAGACCTCATTCTCCGCAATCGCTACATAACCTATCGGGGCGCGCGAAGTAAACAGGACACTGTGCGGCGGCATAAGCCTCGCTGAGCAACTGTTCAAGCCGTCTCTCGTGATGTTACGCTCCCCACAGCGAATGAACCGACCGCGGAAGGTCGATAAATCTTTCGGCGTAATCCAAGCGACATCGCCGCCGTAGTAGCTCTCATTTTTTGTGGACGGCGTGGCTCCTCCGACAATTTCGCCGAGGTCTGCCAACGTGCAATCTTTCCACTCGCTCATTTCGTCCGCCTCCTTATCCAATGAATTTTCTGTGCGAATTCTTGACATTCGCCTGATTGACCATTGCGTAATGCATAGTAGTGTCTATTTTAACGTGACCAAGAAGCCGCTGAACCTGCTCGATGGGCATTCCCTTGTCGATGGCTCGCGTGGCGAGTGTTCTGCGGAATTTATGCGGATGTACCTTCTGCATATCTGCCCGCTTGCCGATTTCACGGAGCCGCGTTTCCACTCCACCCACGAGCAATCGCTCGTGGGGAACAACCAACGACACGAACAGTGCAGGGTTGTTGTCGCTTCTTCGGTCTAGGTAGTTCAGCAAGTGAATTTTCGTCCGAGCGTCGAAGTAGACCACCCGTTGGCTGCCACCCTTGCCGAGCACTACGCACTCCCGCTCGTGGAAGTTTACGTCCTCGCGGTTGAGGTTCACCAGTTCACCGACACGCATTCCTGTTGAGGCAAGAAGGTCTACCATCGCAAGGTCGCGAATTTCCTCGCAAGCGTCGCGGAGCAGTTCCAGGCTTTCATCGCTGAAGGTCTCCTTAATTGGCTTATCTGTTTTCACTTTATGGATTCGGCGCACAGGACTTTTTAAGATGTAGTCCTCGTCCTCAAGCCAGCCGAAAAAGCTGCTGAATATACGCCGCATATTGTCTATCGTCACTTTGCTGGAGTTTCGCTCTTTCTGGTATCTCGCCAGATAACCGCGCAAGTCGTCCGTTCTGATTTCTCGCACAGGCTTGTTCACCCCACCGAACATCTGCCGGACGGTGGAATCGTAGTATTTCAAAGATTTTTCGCAGCAGCCTTCTATACGTTTCGCAGCAATGAACACGTCCAGCAATTCTCCACTCTCTTTGGCTTCCTCTGGTGGGGAAGCCTGCTTTTTTGTTATCTCTACACCATGGAGAGAGTTCGTCAAAACCCGTCTAAGTTCCTCAAGTTGCACCGTGTTAAGCATCGGTGCCATGCTAACTTGAATCTGCGTGATGAGTTTATCCTTCATAGTTTCTCCTGCCTTTCTAATGAATAGGTTTGTTACTGGCAGGAGGAACTGTAAATCATCATTTAGCATTGCCGTGGTCGGCAATGGACAACTCGCCTGACATCAGCTTCGGTAGGATTGCATCGCGAGTTTCTGCAAGGCGCTCTGATT
Source organism: Mageeibacillus sp. UBA5770 (assembly GCA_002418705.1). The sequence goes on from DIEQ01000033.1 coordinate 13,803, forward strand.
CGCGGATGTTGCCCTCGAGTTGTTCCATTAATGAACCGACCAGATTCTCAAACTCTAGTAGTGTAGCTTCGTCCGGGAGGACTATAGGCACATTTTTGAGATCGGTTTGTGTTATCAGCGGCTGAGTAGATCCACGATTCATGTTGCGAAAATTGACACCGCACAATTGCTGATAAGCGAACTCGTAGTAATCGCTTTTGATAACTAGAGTGTTATCAGAAGCCCAACAAGGACGAGAGTAACGCTGAATAACTCCGTGAGTCCCTACACGACCTGTAATCAGGATCTTCTCGTTATAAAGGACTGCGTTTGTAAAACCCATTATGGAACTAGCACCGATGAGCGGAATATCCGCTTCAGCAGAAGCTGTAGCTTGTTTATACGAAGGTCGTTTGCCACTGGTAATGCTTGTAACATCACCCAAACAGCCCTCTTTCCAATTGTTGGGTATGATACCACCAAACGGCTCAAAGTCCACGAACCACGACTTGAAAACAGCCTGTGCTATCTGCTCTAAATGATGATTTATCTTTCTGTTTTCAGCAATCCGAGCGTCGAGAGCGGATAGTGTTTCGGCGATAGTAACTTGCTCTTTGTACTCTGGGAATGCTACTAAACACTTCAAGAGTTCGGGCTGACGCAATCCAGTTACAGTTGTACCTGTGGCTCTCCCACGCAGTTCTCCCTGAAACCTCTCGCTCGTCATATACTGGAAAATGAACGGCGCATAATAATCTTTTTTACATCGGATAGCAAATAATCGTTGGCTCAGTACAATTTTTTCGTCGCTGTCCCAATAGTAGATTTCACCGAAGGGTGCCTCTGATGTAATAAGAATATCGCCACGTTGTATTTCTTCTTTCATCCAAGCCTTGTATATATCCGAATCAACAAAACGTATTGTGTCATGTTGCACAATTTCTCTGGTTTTTATGTTTTTTGCAGAAAAGGCTCTTATCCCATGCAAAGACCAATCGCCACCAAGCTTCTTGGGTGTTTTCCCTCTATAGTCAATTACAAGAATAATGATTTCACCGAGAGGTCTTTCTAACCATTCAGATGTCATACCCAATCGCCCCCAGACTTTTCCGAATTTCATTCTCCAATTCATGAGAGCGTTTAAACATTTCGGATAGTTCTCCTGTCAGCAGAGCCATTTTTTCATCAAACGGTTCGCCGTCATCCTCCTGTTCCTCAATACCTACGTACCTCCCCGGCGTTAGAGTGTAGTCCTGCTTGGCGATTCCGGCTGTAGCGACAACGGCGCAGAAGCCCTTCACGTCCTCAAGCGTCCCACTGTCAAACGCCTCAAACGTCTTGGCTATCTTGGCGATGTCCTCTGTGGTCATTTCACGCAAGCGGCGGTTAACCATTGTTCCCATCTTACGGGCATCGATAAAGAGCGTTTTGCCCTTTTGCTTCTTATTACGGCTGATAAACCAGAGCGAAACGGGAATTTGGGTGGTGTAAAAGAGTTGGGTTGGCATCGCAATGATGCCCTCCACCAAATCGTCCTCCACGATTTTGCGGCGAATCTCACCCTCGCCACCGCTTTGGGACGAAAGCGAGCCGTTGGCAAGTACCATACCTAATTTGCCGTTCGGCGATAGATGGTGAATCATATGCTGAAGCCACGCAAAGTTGGCATTGCCCGATGGTGGCAAGCCATACTTCCAACGCAGGTCGTCGTTTAGGGAGCCGTCATTCCAATCCGAAAGGTTGAATGGCGGGTTGGCGAGAATGAAGTCAGCTTTTAATTGCGGATGTAGATCTTGATGGAATGTATCCGCATTATATTCTCCGAGATCTGCTTCGATGCCATGTATGGCAAGGTTCATCAGCGCCATCTTGCGAGTAGTTGGATTAGCATCCTGTCCGAAAATAGAAAGATTATTGATGTTTCCAGCGTGGTGACTTACAAAATCTGCTGACTGCACAAACATGCCGCCTGAACCGCAGCATGGGTCATATACCCTTCCTTGGAACGGCTGCAAAACCTCTACAAGCGTCCGCACTACACAAGATGGCGTAAAGAATTCGCCAGCGCGTTTTCCTTCCAACTCCGCGAACTTGGAAAGGCAGTATTCATAAGTTCGACCAAGGACGTCCTTATCACTTCCATGTTCGATCATCTTAATATTTGTGAACAGATCAACAACATTGCCAAGACGACGCTTATCCAACTCGTTACGGGCGTAGTTCTTCGGCAGGATATCCTTCAATCGTTTATTTTCTTTTTCAATGGCGCGCATCGCGCGGTCAATTATACCACCTATGTCAAAATATTCTTCTTTCCCACTCTCATCTGTAATTTTTCCAGTTTTGTGTGCCCATTCAGCAATCACACTCCAGCGTGCGACAGGAGGTACATAAAAGATGTTCACCTCGGTGTATGCATCCTTATCCTCTACGTCGTCGTCATCTTCGAGCAGTTCCTGATACCTCGCTTCGAATTTGTCCGAGATGTATTTTAGGAAGATAAGTCCAAGTACGACGTGTTTATACTCCGCCGCATCCATATTCCCCCGCAGGATGTCTGCTGCTGCCCAGATTTGCTGTTCAAAGCCGATACTTGCCGTATTGTTTCCATTTGCCATTTATTGTTTCCTCCTGTTTTTGCTGCTTTTTCATGCTTGATGATCATTTACTGAAGGCTTCCGTTCGCTATTCAATCGACGAACAACTCCGGGATGTTGACAATAATATCCGCGGTTTCTTTTTGTACGTTGAAGCATATACAGTTGAAAAGCAATTTCCGAAGTTTGCGTTCGCTATTCGGCATCATCACCACATACAATTTACTGTAAGTTCTAATGTACTTTAATGTCTCGCGCGAGAAACCGTTTCGTTGAAGCATCAACGCAGCGGGTTTTTCGTACCATACTCCACATACTCGTACCAGTCATTCGTAAACGATTCCACCTTGTTGAAGCGTTTATACTCCGTTAAGAACCTCGAAAAGCGGTTTAAAGCCTATTATGTTTAATTTATTGATACCTGGATAGTCATCAATGCTGCCAAATTGGTGCTGATCAGCTGGCTTTTTCAAGGTTCTTGAGCTGCTTATTCAAAAATGAATTCTCGAACAACTCTTTTAAGTACTGATATTCAACGGAATTCTTAAATTGCAAAATGTCCACAATTCCTGACTTGGCAATACCTGTGATTACTACTTGTAACAACTCATCAAATAATTCCCAAAGTTGCTCAGCTATGTTTTTCTCGATGAGGTTATCTTTGATAACTGCAAACAATCCATCTAAGGATTCATAAGCATTTTCTCGACGAAAGTAAGCCAGCAGTATGTAGAGGATATAACAACTGGTGACATGAGCAATCTGGGCATCAAAATCCCTTGACTGACAAGTTCATAATTGCAGATGTTGTTTGGTTTCCTTAAAGAATACTTCTGTGGTCCAGCGAACGCTGTATATCTCCATCATGCTTACATGCTTAAAAACCCAAGAGATATATCTGTTGAGAGAAACAGCCTCCACTTTTTTTGATAGGGAAAGCGGCAGAAATAAAGTTTGACCTCTCCTATTCCTTCATAGTCGACAATGGCTTGGAAATAACGGGTATTACGTTTGCGACAACGCTTTTCACCACCCTCATTTTTCAAGACTTGCCGTAACATACTGGCATTGAGAGCTTGATCTTTATACATATATTTTCGCTCATCCTGCCGAATCCCACAGATCAGATGCATCTGCTTATTGTCTAATTTCCTAACAGTTTGGATAAAGCTATGACTGCTGAACCAACTGTCAAAAAGTACGTATTTGGCCTTAAATCTTTGTTTGACAGCCCGTTTAAGCATATTAAGACCATTTTTGATTTTACTGACGTTACATTAGCGTAAGCGTTTGGCCCCACTTGAATTGAAATCGCTCTGTTTTTTGTATTGTTCTTTACGATGACGGGCTTTCTTTAGCGGTTTTTCCACATGAACACTGAAATCCAAAGGAATATAGCTCTTTCCGTCGAAAAGACAAAGGGTTAAATTCTTGAAACCAAGTTTACTGCCTTTCCTTCCAGCCTCATGATCAAACACCCAGGAGATGTTTTCCATTCTTCGACCTGTTTCGGCATGTGTTGTATCATCTAAAATGAAAGCTGATTTATCAGCGATTTGCTTTGTAGGATTCACTAATCCTTGAAACTGTTTGCTCATTGCCAGTAGTAAAGCTCTCCACGGCATTTTCTCACTATTTTTCAAGCGATAGAGAGCGTCTTTTTTCATAGCTGTAACCTTCTGGAATTCACTTTTATAGAAAGCGTGAACACTATTGATTATCATAAGGGGGAACATTACCATGATAGAGACAATTTCAGAAGCACTGTAGCCATCCTGTTTTTGAAATTTCACTTGGTGGCAGAGCTTTTTGAACTTGAAGGTTTTCATCACATTGAATATAATAGTGTCAATCGAATAACCGTGACTTTGCAGGACATTTTCAATTTCTTTGACAGATTTCCGCATGATAACACCTCGTTTTTGGTTGATTTGGCTTGACACTTAATTATACCAAAAACCTAGTGTTCATGCGGATTTTTATTGTATTACTGGCCCGTTTAGGATCAAAATTTCAGCTGTTCTATTGGGTGCGAAACTTCAGTATTAATATTAATATTGAATAGTCACTCTCTTTACTTTAATTGCGCAGCACAAACCGGGCATACAAACTCTCCAATATCAATCCCATCCTCTCCGCAGCTCAGACATATCAAATTCTCTTTACCACTGATGAGAGTCAGATTTCCATTCATATTCTTAACTAAAATTATGGGTCCATCCTCCATCGCCGTCTCATATATGACTTGGTTGTTTTCAAATCTGGTACTGATTATCTTACCTTTTCTGCCTGATCTGAGTGCTATTAGGGATCCTACAGAAAAAGTGACCAACCCGTAAATCATGTTTTCAGCAAAAATTTCTCCATCCGAATCTTTCCCTATAGCCTCAAGGGCAGTTAATGCTCCTTCTTTTCTGCGGCTAAACGCTTGGGAAATATTAATTTGTGGCTCTGCCGAATTAACAATATAATGGATCTTCTCCAAAAGTTCTAAAGCCTGATTCTTGCTAAGGTGTTCATTGTCCTCATACCAACGGGGTACCTGAATACAGGAAGGACATCCCTTATCAAAAGCCGCAAGCTCACTATCACAGTGATCACATGTCTCCAGCCGTTCCTTGATCGGATCCAGCAAGTCAATAAAATAATCAAAAACTGCTGCCGTTATCCCCAGCCCGCCTGAGGTGGTATCAAATATGTAAATATAGGCATTTCCATCCTTGCCGTTTACAACGCTGTGAGTAGCAATCTCTGCCGGATCGCAGGGATGTAAAATCGAGAAAATATTAGAAAGTGCATGAGCAAAGGCATTTAGTCCATTCTTTGATAGCTTACCAAATTCTGCACCGAATCTAAACCAAACTCCTTCAGATACTACTCTGCGTTGAAGCGGGCTAGGGTATTTTTCCTGATTCACCCATTGATTATTAACCCTTTCTCTGAAGCCGTTTGTTACAGTGGTAACCGCTACTGTGCTGTGCCACATTTCCATAGCATTACCCCATCTGACCTTGCGGTATACTGTACCATTATTAACCCGTTCCTTAACGATTACAAATCCGGTTGGAGATGTAGATATTGCCCTGTTTTCCCTTTTTACCCTTATTGTCCTGTCTTTGGATTTCACCCATTCCACGCGAAAGGCTTCTCCCATGTGCCGATAGACAGCTTTGGGATAAGCCTCTCTGAGAATCTGGGAATATGAAATAGTCCCCAGACGTTGTTCTCCACCGCTGGTGTAAATCTCATAAGTCGTATCATCTATCCCCCGGATTCCCACCATATGATGCGGTTCGGTGCTAATTAAAACATCATCTGAAATATCTAGGTCATTAATACTTTCTGCCAATCTGGCAAAGTCTTGGCCAAAAACTTCTTCATCAAGTTCCGGCTTGTCGAAATTGCCGCTTTCAATTCTGGCACAAGCAAAGTGGGCAAGGATCAACTGCCAGTTATCCAGATGAATAACTAAATCTTCCATTTCCCGTGTAAAAATACTTTCAGGATGCAATCTGTAGTAATCGTCAATGGAATTAGCAGAAGGTATGATAATGACCTTACCCCTGCTGCCCGGGCTTCTGCCCACTCGCCCTGCTCTTTGCCAGAAGCTCATTGAAGTTGATGGTATACCCACGAGAACACAAAATTCAACTTCCGGAAGGTCAACACCTAATTCCAAAGCAGAGGTGGATATTACCCCTTTTAAGCTCCCATTCCGCATAGCCGCTTCTATTTTTGCTCGGTCCTCATATTCATAGCCTGAACGATAGGGCATGACCAGGCCCTCTACCTGCGGATATTTTTCGACCAGGTCAACAAACAACTGCTCTGTAATTCTTCTGGAATGGCAAAATACCAAAAATCTTTTGCCCATTTTCACTAGTTCGGCTACAATATCGATTATCTTCTTATCATCTTCATATTCTCCCGGGATAGCCAGATAAAAGTCCCTTCCCCCTGACGGACTCCCATTTTCAGCTTCTCCAACCACTGTAAATCCTGTTCCGGTAAGTTTCTCCAAATGCCCCCGGGGATCTCGTGAAGTGGCACTGGCTGCCATAAACTGCGGCTCGGTACCAAGGCGACGACAGACTTGACGTAGTCTCCTTAACAGGTAGGCCATATTACTGCCGAAAGCACCGGAGTAAACATGGCATTCATCCAGGATTACCATTTCTAAATTACTAAATAACTCTCTGTATTCCCCTTCACTGCTGCGCCTCAACATCGTAGTGTGAAGGACATCAGGAGTGCAAAGTAAAATTCTGCCCTTTTTCAAGGCCTCATGGCGTAACTTCTGAGGTGTATCTCCATCAAATTTGTATATCTTTCCTCCTATACCAAAAGTCTCAGCTAAACTCTGCAGCTTTTGCCACTGATCACCTGCCAGGGCTTTGGTCGGGTAAAAAAATATTGCCCTGACTTTATTATCTTCCAATAATCTTTGCATCACCGGCAAAGCAAAGGCCAGGGTCTTTCCTGACGCCGTACCTGTACAGATTACTACGTTTTCTTTCTGGATTGCATGATCAATGGCGATGGCTTGATGATTATAAAGACCATTTGGGAATATTCTATTTATCAATGAAAGGATCTCAGAGGATAAATACTCAGGATTTCTGTTTAATTCCAGCCTCGGATCCTGCTGATATCTGTAAAAGACTTCAAATCCTAATGTTTTCAATAATTGCTCTGCTTCATCAACTTGGCAAGTCATCTCATCATCCTCCTATAATTGTGCCTCACATATTGGGCAAAGTACTTCAGTTTGCTCAATACCCTCTTGACCACAGCTAGTACACCATTTTTCAATATTACCTTGGAGAAGGCTCAGGCTTGACCCCAAAAGCTGCATTTTCTTGCCATTTACGGATACTTCATAAATTCGGTCTTCAATTACTGAACTAGTAAAAGGCTTGCTTGATAGAACCAACCCTTCTTGACATTTACCTGTAAACACCAGAGAACCCTCGGAAAGCATATTTCGTCCGTAACCAGACCCCACCTCTATACCACTGCGGGGATTAGTTACAGCCGTTTTTTGCGGTACATTTTCCTGAGGAGTCACGTCTCTCAGGATCATTTTAATTTCACGAATGAGTTCAATTACTGCTTTTCTGTCGCTGTTAACAGTGTAAGTATACCAGCGATTAGCTGTAACACAGTTAATACACCCATTTTGCTCTGGATTATCATTGCAGCTTGAACAATTAGCTACGGTTGCTAAGGTCAAATCAAGTAAATTTTCAAATTTTTCAACTGCCGGCCAGGTTAAGGCAAGTCCACCTGCAGAATTGTCATAGAGAAATATTTGAGCTTCTTCATTGCCTTTGACCCAGGCGTATGAGGCTATATCCTCTTTGGCACAGGGATAGCTCATAGGATAAGCGTTTTCCAGTGCCGTGGCCAAACCTACAATTGCGGAATACGAAAGCTGACTCATATTTTTCAAAGATAGAATAACTCCATCTGTCACAAAATGTCTCATCAATGGCTGGTCGTATTCGATTTCCTCAGTGTTCTGTCCCGAAGTCTCAACATAACCCGATACTTTTTCTGTAATACCAAGACTTGTCTGCTTAAGCTGAAGAAAATTGCCCCATTTTTTATGTATCCCCCCATTTGACCTATACCGTTCGTTTACAAATACCTCTGCTTTGGGTTTGGTAAAGGCAAATGGGCAGCGCATGTCTACAAATACTACCCGTTTTGTATAAGAAATCCTGGTTACACGATAACGTTTTCCCATGTGCAAATATACTGCACCCTTATATGCTTCCCTGAGAATCTGGGAATAGGAAATACTTCCAATGGGGATATCTGAAGGGTTGGAACCGACAATAATATTATAGGTAGGATCATTAATACAACGAATATGAATATCGAAATGAGGACTTTGCGTATATAAGATCTCATCCGGAAAATCAAAATCTCTGATCTTGTGTGCCAATTGAATAAACTCGGCACCAAATACTTCAGTATTCAGTTCGGGGCTTTCAAAATTACCACTTTCAACTCTGGCACAGGCATAATGTGCAGTCATTAGTTGTTGGTTGGACAGGTTAAGTATTAATGGTTCCAATGGTTTTTCAAACAGTTCTTTTGGATGGTTGAAGTAGTAATTATCAAAAGCAGAATAACTTTTGATAATTACTACACTACCTTTTTCATTTCTGCCAACTCTGCCTGCCCTCTGCAATAGGCTAATTTTAGTACTGGGCAAGCCGACCATTACGCAGATGTCGAGGTTAGGCAAATCCACTCCTAGTTCCAGTGCCGATGTAGAGATTACTCCTCTTAGTTTACCAGCCCGAAACGCTGCTTCTATACCCATCCTGTCCCCGGCTTCAAAACCTGCCCTATAGGGACGTATATATTCTGATATCTTAGCATATCTGGTTTGTAGTTCGCTGGAAAGGCGTTCAACCTCTTGGCGTGTATGGCAGAATACCAGGAACCTGGATTTCTGGGCAAGCAATTTTCGAATTAGTTTTATCGTAAATGAGTCAGTGGGACCCTCTGGTTCAACCATATAGTATCGTTTTCCGTACGAAGGGCTGCCATTTGATTTGTCTCCAATAACCACAATATCCTGAAGTCCGGTTAATCTAGCCAGGTGTTCATCAGGATTTCCGACTGTCGCACTGGACAAAATGTATCTCGGATGGCTCTTGTGTTTATTGGTAATCTGTCTGAGACGGCGCAGAACATATGTCATATTACTGCCAAAAGAGCCTGTGTAAACGTGACATTCATCCAGGATTACATATTCCAGGTTGCTGAAAAAGCGTGCATATTCATTTTTATCATTTTCTCTGAGCAATGTTGTGTGCAAAACATCAGGTGTGCAAACTAAAATTCTGGCGTGCGTGATTGCTTCTTTTCTTTCTTCACCTTTTACGTCTCCATCGAATTTCTTAATAATTTCCGGATCGAGACGCAACTTTTTGGCCAACAATTTGAGTCTAACAATTTGATCGTTTGCTAAAGCTTTTACCGGAAAAATAAACATTGCCCTGGATTCTTTATTAGCCAGTATTTGGGCCATAACCGGGTAGCTGAAACATATTGTTTTACCTGATGCAGTAGCAGTACAGATAGCGGTGTTATTACCTCGGAGAACAGAATTTATACAAGTTGCCTGGTGCTCATATAGTCCTTGCGGGTACTCTAACTTACTCAGCAGTAACAAAGAAGTTGGCAGTCCGTTAAGGGACTTACTATAGCATCCTGGTTTTTCTGCTTCTTCAAATTGATAAACAATCTGACCTCTCAACTCGTTTATCATCGTTTCAAAAGAATGAGCTTCTGCCTTCGTTGGTTCTTTTATAATTGTTTCCAGTTTCATCATGTCCACTCCAAACTATAATTTTTGGGTTAGACTCACATGATCTTTTTTAGCTGTTTCGAGCTAAAACTTGCAAGGTTTACAGACGATATATCCTGTAGTATACAAATATTTAACAAATAAGGCTATTTGGACATTGATGGTGCTATTTTAAAGGTAAATTATTAAAATCAACAATATTGAATCCCATCTATATCATTATGGACAAATTATATGAATGATTTATCCAAGTTTACATTATACATTTCAACATATTTCCCAAATATTCCTTCTGTATTAACAAAATTAACAAATTTTACATGAAGACAAACAAAAATAGCCAGATTTCCCCAAATATTCTGGCTATTCTATTTGTAATTTATGCAGTATCATCTGGTCTAATACTCTCACTTTTCGAACACAAAAATACTCATAGCAAATTATAGCTTTTCGTATTCATAAACCTCATAGCATGAAAAATAACAATTCTCAGTTCATAATAAAGTGATCCCACTTACATTTTCATAACCTTATAGACATCCTTCTCCAGGATAATCTTATACTGCACCTCTTTTATTCCTGCAGTACCCGTATCCGAACCGTAATCTACTTGGATCGTTGCCAGATAGGTTCCATCCCCGTTGTTGCCAATAGTGAGAATTTCATAGTTTTTGAGCAGCGGGCTCTTTTCCAATTCCCCAACAAACTCATCATAATCATCCGGCCGGGAAGCAAGCGGGGTCAAAAGATATCGAATACTATAGCGCTGATTTTTCTCGGCCTCCAGGTATCTTCTGAGCGCTGTTTCCGGAGTTCTGGCCAGGATATCCTCGCCGCTTTTTCTGATGCTGGTATTGACACGATCGTGATAGAAAAATATCAGGGGATCATAATTATTCACAGCATTCCAAATTATATATTCCTCAATGCCAAGTTCCAGGCCCGCTGTTATCTGATCGGAAATTCTTGTGGCGGTATAGGCGATATGCCCTCTGATCCACGGGGCCGTAAAGCCCTGGTACCAGGGCCTGATTCCCCCCGGCTTGTTGGCAGCTGCATTTCTTTCCAGCGCTTCCATTAAGGC
>DIEQ01000122.1 GCA_002418705.1 Mageeibacillus sp. UBA5770
TTACAGAAAAGAGCGATCTTGTTCTTAAGATCGTCCGTAAGTCCGATTTCGGTTCTGCATACAAGGATATCGGGCTGAATGCCCTGGGAAAGCAGCTCTTTAACCGAATGCTGCGTCGGTTTTGTCTTCTGCTCATCCGAAGCAGAGAGATAAGGTAACAATGTTACATGCAGAAACAGGCAGTTTTCACGGCCTACATCGAATGCAAATTGCCGCGCAGCTTCGATAAACGGCAGGGATTCAATGTCACCGACTGTGCCGCCGATCTCAATCAGGGCAACATCGTAATCACTCTTGCCCGCCTTCATGCGCTCTTTGATTTCATTGGTAACATGAGGAATAACCTGAACCGTGCCGCCATGATATTCACCGTTTCTCTCTTTGCGGAGAACAGTGTCATAAATACGGCCGGATGTTACATTGGAATTCTGTGTGAGATTTTCATCAATAAATCTCTCGTAGTGCCCAAGATCAAGGTCCGTCTCAGCTCCGTCATCGGTAACAAAGACTTCACCGTGCTGATATGGGTTCATCGTGCCCGGATCAATGTTGAGATAGGGGTCAAACTTCTGCATTGTAACGCGTATACCCCTGCATTTGAGGAGACGTCCCAGAGAAGCCGCTGTAATACCTTTTCCTAAACCTGAAACCACACCGCCTGTCACGAAAATGTATTTCATCGACATAAATAATCGCCTCCCGTCAGATGATTCAATCATCATTACGGGATTTAATTGTACTAAAAAACAGGTCGGCAGGCAATAGAGATCTGCAACACGGCCGACCATATATTGCGTTTTTATTCACTATTCATCAAATAGCCATAGTTTCTTGCAGGAAGCCCGATCCGGTTGGTCATATTCAATAATTCGCGCCAACAGGAGAATAAAATATCGCACACAGCTGAAATGAAGGAAAAAATGAAGCCAATACATTCATCTTCATCTATGCTTTCAGGCTAAAACGCAGGCTATGACGAGGTATCTGCACGGAAAACGCCTTCCCTGCAAGGATCTGCAGGGAAGGCGTACAGTTATTTTTTATACTTTCATATACTCGTCGATGTTTGCTATATCCTTAATGTCCTTTTCAAATCTGAACTTCAATTTCTGCAGCTGCACGCCGCTTTGGGCAAAATACAGTCTGACTATCGCATATTTTGAATGCAAAAGAACCTTCTTATACTGCTGAGTCCAGTTGCCGCCCGTGCCGTTCCATGTAAATACACCGACCGGGGTACTCTGACAATAGATGGTAATCGGAATCTGTGACAGCTCACTCAAGTCAGATTTCGCCGTCAATTCCACACTGTAGCCTCCCTGACGCGGAACATCCAGGGCAAATACAAAGCTCGAACCCTTTGTCGTATCCACATCCTGAAGGGGTATCTCGGTTCCGTCCCCGAGTGTATAATACACAACTTCCTGCTGTTCAAAATCTTCATCCGAGCCGGAAGTATTGATAACACTTATGTCAGCTTCCTGCCCGTTCATCCTGGCAAGAGCATGGGTATCAAGCAGGAATCGGCAGATATTTGCGCTGTTGCGCTGCAGTTCCCCGCGTGTTAACGTTCCGTTCCCCAATGCCTCCAGCGTATTGTCACCCGTGCTGTTAACCGCGGCATCCGGACAAACCATATAAATATCATTCTGGGAACGCGCCATGGCTGCAAAATTCGTTTTGACGGGGGCCGTTCCTTTTTCATTTATGAAGGCCCACCAGTCCGTCATGACAATGCCCTTGAAATTCCACTCATTCCTTAAAATCCGCGTATTCAGATCATAACGACCGGCGGTCCATATTCCATTTACTGCACCATAAGTAGTCATAATGGATGAAGCACGGCCCTCTTTTACCGCGATTTCAAATCCCTTCAGATAGATTTCCCGCAGAGCGCGTTCAGAGATGACAGAGTCAATGTCATGTCTTGCTGTCTCCTGATTATTTCCGCAGAAATGTTTAATCGTTCCGGTAACGCCCGCTTTTTCCATACCGATCAGCTGGGCGGCCGCCATTTTCCCTGTCAGGAGAGGATCTTCCGAAAAATATTCAAAATTCCTGCCGTTCAGGGGATGTCTGTGAATATTCATGCCCGGTCCAAGCAGAGTATCAACTTTGTTTTTAACCATTTCCCAGTCGGTCAGTATATAGAGCGCCTCTATCAGTTTCGTATTAAATGTACACGCAAGCAAAGTCCCGTTCGGCAGGCTGAATGCCTTTGTCCCGCAGTCAAGGCGCATGCCCGACGGCCCGTCCGAACAGCAGCCGCACGGAATACCCAGCTGCTTTAAGTGTTCTGACACACCGCCGAAAGCTGCCGCGGTACCAGGTGTAACCTTCGGGCTGCCCATCCCTTCGCCCCGAATGATACAGGCAAGGTCATCATCAGACAGCTGGGCGACAAATGCATCCATCGATACGCGGCCTTCTTTGACATCAATAAGCCTGTACCCCTTATCCCCTGTATATGGGATTTCCGCGGGCAGGTTACGATCCCTGTGAATGGATTCCCCCACCGTGCAAAGAGGGGTATCTTCCCAGTCCATCACATAGTCTCCGGCCCCGGTAACAGCCGGCTTCATCCTCCGGAAAGAAAGCTCCGGAGCGAGCGCTTCCGAAAGTTCCTGCGTAACTACGGTCTGATCAATTACAAACTCTCCCGCTTTTTCAAGATTCCTGACACTGTTTCCGGCAAAAAGCCGGTACGTGCCCGCCTCCAGTACATAACAGGATTTATGTCCCGTTACTCCCGAGTCATCATATGATGCAAACTCATTCTTCTCCACAGAAAAATCCAGGACCTGCATTTCACCGGGCTTCAGTTCTCTTGTTTTTTGAAAAGCCACAAGGCTTCTAACCGGTTTTCCCAGCCTGCCCTGCGGAGCTTCCAGGTATACCTGGACGACTTCTTTTCCTGACGCGTCACCAATATTTCGAACCGCCGCCTTCAGTCTCACAGAGGTTTCTGCCGAATCGTCAAATTCGACCATATCAATTTTGAAATTCGTATAGGAAAGGCCAAACCCAAACGGATACAGAACTTTCTCAGGTGCTGACGTTTCAAAATAGCGGTATCCGACATAGATATCCTCCGCGTAAAAATTGCGTTCGAGGTCCCCGAAAAACGCATCGGCAGGATAATCCCCGATTGAACGGGCAATTGTATCCGAAAGTTTACCGGAAGGCGAGACCTTGCCCGTCAGAACATCAACCGTACCCGATCCCCCGACCATACCGCCCTGCCAGCCATACAATACGGCGTCAGGCTTATACTCTTCGACGAAACGCATATCCATGATGCTGCCGACGTTCAGCACGACAACCATCCTTTGAAAAGAACGGCGCACTTTCGCAAACATATCCATCTCTGTAAGTGACAGCTGATAGGCTCCGGGAAGATCTTGATTGTCCTTCTCCTCGCCCGCTGTTCTTCCGATAATGATCAGCGCCGTATCCGATACCCCGGCAATCTCATCAGTCAGGTCTTCCGACAAAGGCATCTCTTCCTGGGACCACGGCTCATTGCCCCAGCCAATACCTTCATTAAAAGGATTCGCTTTCTCCCACTCCTTATATATATCCAGCAATTTCTGATTAACCGTAACATCCGGGCTCTCCAGAAGGGCATCCAGAATACCGGTCACCTTTGATACATTCACCATGCCGCCGGAGCCGGTTCCGCTCTTATAATAGTGCGTCTGAATTCTTCCAAAAACCGCTATATTACTGTTCTTCCCAAGCGGAAGCACATTGTTATCATTTTTAAGCAGTACAACACCCTCTGCTACAGCTTTTCTCGCCAGTTCGCAATACTCATTCCAATCCAACACCATATAAAGTCCTCCCAAAAGATAAAAATCACGTATGTTTATTTTATATGCATCCCGACGTGATTCACAGTCTGTATTCTAGCCAAAACATAGGTCGATATTGACATTTTGATTCGAATATTCATAATGGATATAGGAAAAGTGTACTTATTTTGACTTTTATAGAGAAGCGGCAGAGGTGCGGAATTGATTTACGAACACGAACTTGTAAAAGATGATTTTCAGCTCCAGCTTCGATTTGAAATCAACGATACCGTCAGCGACTACTTCCCCGCCCACTGGCACAACCATCTCGAAATTCTTTTTGCCCTCGACGGTACCATGACGGCATACGTAAACGACCGCAAATATGAATTAAGCCGTCAGGACATTCTTATCATCAATCCGCGCGAAATCCATTCCACACAGGTCCACGGCAAGATCCGCTACATCCTTCTTCAGATACCGCCCGATGACTTGAAACGACTGATACCCAATTCTGAAATGCTATATTTTGAAGAATTTTACCCCAACGGCATAACAAATAACGCATCCACACACAAAATGCAGACACTTCTGACAAAAATGAAAAATGAATTCGATAGAAAAGAAGACGGCTATCAGCTGCTTTTCAGATCCTATTTTTATGAATTCTTGCATGAGCTCTACAAAAATCACACCACAAAGCTATCCCTTGAAAGCAAAACCAAGGCAGCCAAAAATATTCTCCGCATCGAGCAGATTATGGATTATGTAAGGGCGCACTACAAAAAAACCATAACCCTCGATGAAATATCAGCTTCCCTGTCCCTCAGCTCAGAATACTTCTGCCGCCTTTTCAAAAAATATACGGCGCAGACATTTCTTGAATACGTCAACACCGTCCGTCTGGTACATTTCTATTCCGATCTGATGCACTCCAATGACAGCATTACATACCTGATGGACAAAAACGGTATAACCAACTACAAAGTATTCATCCGCATGTTCAGGCAGGCATATGGGGGGACACCGCAGAAGATCAGAAACAGTAAAGCAAACTCGTAACATTGTTACAGCACTTTATATACCGCTCTGGCAAGCCGGAATCCAAGGTCATCAATACGAAAAGTCGGATGACCACGCCGACGGCAGGAAGCCCCGCAGCCCCGTGCTTCCTCGGCCCATCCGCCGCCTCGAAAAATCCGGTACTCTCCATATTTTTTCACATCATAGACATCCCAGCACCACTCCCAGGCATTCCCCAGCATGTCATACAGTCCCCAGGCATTCGGTTCCTTTTTACCCACTTCATGGATTTCATTACACGAATTATCATGATACCAGGCAATACGATCAAGCTCACCATACCTGTAACCGGAAGAACCCGCCATACATGCAAACTGCCACTCCCCCTCAGTAGGCAGTCGATATCCATCCGCCTCCCAATCGCAGATGACTTCCTCACCATCTTTGCCCGTAGAATAGCACTCACTAAGACCGGCCTCTTTCGAAAACAAATTACAAAACGCAACTGCTTCATTCCAGGAAATATTGACGATCGGCTTTTGATCCGCATCAAAAACATACGGCACTTTCTTTGTGACTGCCGTATACAAAGCCTCCGTTACCTGAGTCTTCGCCATAAGAAAAGGATCGACCTGAACCATACAATTCGTTTTAATTCTGTCATCTCTCATCTCAATGCGTCCACCCGGTATCAGAATCATCTGCTCATCTGTATATTGACTAACTATATTCATCACTATCTATCTCCTTATTGACCCAAATACAAAAAATCCATTTACTCCCAACATTCTTCCTCTCATGCTTCACCCATACAATCGGAATAACGCAAAAAAACCGCTGCATAGATTATCTGCAGCGGTTCATCAATAATAAAATCTCAGAAAATCCGTACAGATGCGAAGCACTTCAGCCCGCATCTGCCGTAAACAGAAAGACAGGCTATATATCCAAATAATTGTTACAACAACAAATGAACATAAGCACGCTCCTCCTCTTTTTAATAAAGATAACACGACCAGCAGTGACTATTCAACAGCTAACACGATATTGCCCCTTATGGCAAATCTTCCTATTCTGTCCCGGTAATTAAAATATCATTTATATCAATCAGACGTGTCTCATTCAGCATCCAGCTGGCAGAAAATGGTTGCTGCGAATTTTTGATAGAACTGCACAGCGTTCCTCATATTTCCAAAATTACTCAAATTTCAGAATTTGAAACACTAATAACCTACTCTATTTACAAAAAATGCCGATAATTACAAATAGAGCATGAAAAAACCACCTGCGATCTTCATCCGCTTATCCAGAGCAAATTACTTGCTTCTGAATAGATTCCGCATTAATCAAGTTCAAAGATTCACTTCCGCATTATATATAAATTGACTCATTCGCTTTCGAGTAGATTCCGCAGGATTGCAAAGCAATCCGAGGACTGACCGAGTGAGAAAGCGAACGAGTCAATACCGAGGACTGTTCGAGTGAAGAAGCAAGTAATTGGCTCACTCCCACTCAGAAATCACGTCCAGATACTAAACATAATAGTTTAGTATTTGTGCAAGTTTCACACTCTTCGACTTTCATATATCCCTATTATTTTTCGCTTTCCGCTTTTCTGTTATCAGAATGTTATCAGGCAGATTGTATTCATTTGAGACGAACTTATGTGAATCATTTTTCTTTCACTTGACTAAACTTAAAATGGTTTTCTCGTAAATTGTCTCTGCCCGCAATTTTTAACCGGTCAAAAATCGCGGGCAGAAACAATAAATTTATAACCCCACCGCATGGACCTCACCTTGATACTATTTGCATAAGATGCAAATTGCTATCTCTAATGGAAAGTTTGTTATAATTTCCAGACTCGACCATCTTAATTATATATATTATTTCAAATTTCTATGATTTCATTAAATGGTAACATTGCTTTTTTCTTTAATCCATTTTCATAGCATATCTTATATGATATTGCCTCACTCATTGATGATATAACATAATAATTTCCATCTATTTCCACAAAAGCTGTCCCATTTTCCAGCGCTATCCCAGGGATGGTATCAAAGTCTTTAATCATATCGTCAAAAGAAGATCTTCCCTCCTCATTGTAGTGAGGGCAGTTAATTGCATTTATTAAACCAATACCATCAACTAGTGTATATTCCCAATTGTCTGGATTTGTAAAGTATTCACTATCACTATGACCAAATTTGAACCAGCAAATGGCACCAGCGCTAATTCCGGACAAGACTGTTCCATTTCTGTAAGCTTCTTTTAGAAAAACATCAACACTATATCTTTTCCATACCTTTATCATTGATTCGGTATCTCCACCACCAACATAAATAATATCAGCACTCAAAATTTTTTCACGAATATCAATTTCATTGTAGGAATTAGTAATTAAGCATAGCGTACAAACTTTACATCCTAAACTTCCAAAATAATTTTCTACCCGTTTTATGTACTCCGGTGCATCGTTGCTTGCAGTTGGAATAAACAACATAACTGGATTTGCCTTACCTGATATGGAAATAATATATTTATCGATACTTAGTGTTTGTTGTTTACTAAACTCTCCACCGCCTATAGCAACTATTTTTCCCATTGTGAATTGCCCCCCTTGTCCAAAAGTTTGAAATTCAATTGTTAATACCAATACCATTAGTCTTTATCTTAAATTTATAAAACCCGCCCACATACTAAACGCATAAGCTTAGTATTTGCGCAAGATTCACACTCTTCGACTTTCATATATCCCTATTATTTTCCGCTTTCCGCTTTTCTGTTATCAGAATGTTATCAGGCAGATTATGTCCCAAGAATCCAGCCCTCTTTTTGAAATCACTCATAGATGACGAAAAGAACGATAAAAACGGTTATCACAGATAGAGGTACGGTGAGATTTCCGGTTGTCTTTCAGAGAGTTCTACTTCTCATGATTTTAAAACTTGCTTAGATAATTCTTCCGTCAGATATTGTTATGATTCTTTGGCAATAAGAGGCAATTGTCTGATCATGGGTAACTATGATTATTGTCTGACCCATCGCATGGATCTTGCTGAATAACGACATAATTTCTTTTGACGTGTTACTGTCCAATGCTCCTGTAGGCTCGTCCGCCAATAATAGTTTAGGGTTCTTTACAATAGCTCTTGCAATAGCGACGCGTTGTTTTTGGCCGCCTGACAACTCACTTACCCGTTGCTTAGAAATATTAGCGATACCAACTTTTTCAAGTGCTTCCAATGCGATTTTCTTCATCGCAAAAAATGGTGTTTTATCAAAGAGAAGAGGCATTATGACATTATCCAGCACGCAATCCTCCTCAATTAATGCGAAATCCTGCAAGACATATCCTATTTTTTCATTTCTAATAATTGATAGTTCTTTATCTTTGATTCCATCTATATCTCTATCATTTAAAAAATAGATGCCAGAATCAAAATTTTCTACACACCCAAGTATATTGAGAAGTGTAGATTTCCCGGCACCGCTAACCCCCATAATTGCCACCATTTCTGATTGTTGTATATCAATGGATACACAGTTTAGTACTTTTATTTCATTTGGTTTTCCAATATTGTAACTTTTTGACAGATTGCTTATCTTTATCATATCTTTCACCTAGTTTCCCTTATATATACTTATGGCTGACTTCATCTTCTTCATGAGGAGTAGATTAATACATGTGCTGACAAGAACAATACCCAGACATAACAAGATTGCTAATATTCCTGATCCATTATTAATTGTAAACAAATCATTCAGCAAGCTGAGTCTTGCATTTTTTTCATACTCAGCTAATTGATTATAAAAATGATTATAGGATACCATAGTGATTAAACATATTGTCACTGATGAAAAAACGAGTGACAACAAATATCCCACGTATATTTGAATACTTCGATGATACGAACAGCCTAATATATTGTAAATGTTAAACCGATAAAACAATTTTTTTGCATTCAAAAATGCGACACTTATTAAGCTAAGAACAGATATTCCTATTAAAGCTATAAATCCACTGAAATCCGTTTTCAACTTATCTGTAGCAACACTTTTTGTTGTTTGCATCATTTCCGAAATTGTAGCATTGTACCCATATTTATCAAGTTCTTGAACAATTGTTTCTAGCCGGATCTTTGTTATGCTCTCATCAAGATAAATCACAAAAGAGGGACTTTCAACCGCTCCAAATAAACTTTCTATATAGGGTGCAAATACAACATACTCTTCCGGCGGCGCGAATAAATTATCCAGCCTCATCCCCATAGTACTAACAGCAGTTGGATAAAAAGCCGGTAAGCTGTCGCGATTTACAATATTAACGACTTGAAAGTCAATCGTTCTATTTACGTACTGATCTCCAGTAGAATTCATAATAGCTACTTCTGCAGATAGGTTCTGACCAATATAGAACATTTCATGATTGGTTGTATTCTTATAAATTATACAAGGTACTTTACCGTCTGGAAGATTATTGTTATATAAGCTTCCCAATGACCAAAGTCCATCAAAGTGCTTTGCCGTAAGTTCATCATATACATATAGACTGGAAAACCCATTCCCTTGTGTCCATCTGCTTATATCAATTGCTGTGTTGAGTATGGTCGATTTTCCAATATATTCAGGTTGATCGGATAGAAATTTCGAAATTTCGTCTGTGTATGATGTTCCATACTGTATTGGACTTTCATTACCGTCAGCTTTATCGTTCCATACAGGAGTGCTTCCCATAAAATAAATGGAATTGTCTATTCCCATTCCTTTAAATGCATTATAATACTCAAAAGCACCATTATATTGAATGAGCATAAAAGTCAGAGAAAAAAGCGTTAAACATACTTCTACAATAATACAAATATTCGCCAGTTTATGCAGGGAGAGCAATTTCATAATAATTTTCAGGTTTTTCATTCTCGTTAACTCTCCTTATAAGCACTAATTTTTGTCTTTCGTATAAAATCTCTATTTACTAATAGTGTTATCATGCAAAATCCGACAAAATATGCAAGAAAGAAGCGTAAGTAGTCTTTTAGAAAAAGCAACAAGAACATTTCCGAGGTAAATGATGAACAGATGTAATTGATGATAATAAGAATGGATATTGCAGTAAAAAAACTTAGGCAAAATACTACAAGTGTTTCAACAAAGATAATTTTATATAATTTTTTGTGATCAGACCCCAATAATAATATGACAGAGTAGAACCTTTTTTTAACTGACTGAATATGCTGCTGGATAAAAATAAGATTGATTGCTCCTAATGCATAAATTAATATAGACTCTATCATATAATTTGATGAGACATTCCCAATTTCTGAATTATAATCTTCTGAATCAATGTTAATCGATAGTGTTTTCGATATGTCATCTATGCTTTGTCGATATGTCAAGGCCGACAGCTCAATAGGGAGATACAAGTCGAGACTCACTATCGAAAGTTGTCTATCTGCAATAAGGGAATACGGTATACAAAATGAATTCCATGGTGCACCATCATTTTGACCAATTATTTTGAATATTGTCCCACCAATATCTACCAAATCCCCAATACTTTTACCCTCGATAACCATAAATTCAGTTGGGACCACGACGACAGAATTTTTCTTTTCGATGTCTTCTTCTGAAATAGATTGACCATAGACTTTAACGTAATTATTCTCTCCAAATTGAGCCACAACTGGATACTGCTCACTTTCTCCCATCCGTGTAGATAGAGTGATGGTAAATGAAGCTATATTCTGCATTTGTCTCAATTCAGAGATTTGTTTTTCGCTAAGAGTATAACAATTGTATGTGTATGCATGGTAGTATTCTGGAACAAGTGATTGCTGAACTTTATATTGATGAACACCAAAGAATTGAATCGACAACAAAATTGTGAGAGTCAAAACTATAATTTGAAAAATTATAGTTCCTTTGAGTTTTTTTTCAGAGTGTACAATCAACCAAAACGTCTTATAAATACTAGCACGCAATTCAATCCCCCCTTGCGTATAATCTTTTGAATATAATCAACCAAAAAGACGAGGAAAATCTATTTGGTCAGTTTGTAATTCTAAGTTCCATCCCATTAAGATTTGTGTTTTTTTCCCTTATAGTTCCTGTCATATAATCATAACCTGTTGAAACGTAAAATATTTTTGACGATACTCCATTTGTATGCGTAAATGTATTATAGAACACCCCACTTTGACCAAAGTAAACACGTGCGTAGACATAGTTTGAACCAGGACCAAGTGATTGTGTCGTTACGCTTGCATCATCAAGTGGTAACCCTGTCCCATAATCATAGCCAACTACACCATTTGCCCCCTGACCAGACTCAAAATACGTTTTTGATACTGTTTTTTCACAACTATAAATTGTATAGGCAGCAAAAGCAGTTGACGATATACCAATTATCGTAAGTACTACAACCAAGAGTAAAACAAAAATTTTTTCGGAATAGGTTTTTCATTACATTTACCTCCATTTAAATATTGTTGTTCCTTACAGATTTCCTCGTCCTTTTGATTTAATTGTTAAAATGCAATTACTCATACATTTATTTTTTACTATCTAAGATTATTGTAAAAAATTAATATCAAAATCAACTTTTTTTATGTTTATGTTTTTAATGCTATCAGAAATACATATTAGTTCTAGGTTGAAATATTTTAAGCCCTTCATTGAATGTTGTTAATTAATAATTTGGTTGACTGACACTCAAAACAGGGGTGCTAATATTTACTTCAGTACAAATTTTTTGTTTTTGGTTCATCCTTTTATATGGTCTGATAACCTCTTTTTTCAAATTCTTCTTCGCCTTCTTCTGGTTATTTAGAAACAGATTTCAGGCTAAATAACCATCTGCGTCATTTCTCAAAACGCATCCTGTTGTCAACCGACTGTACGGATTCTTTTTCAGCCTCCTCGACAGCCTTTAAGCGAGCGTCAATCTCCGTGCTTTTATTCTCGATTCGGTCAAGCTGCCTCAGCTCCCTTCGCTTTTCTTTGAGCTTTAAGGTGATTGCATCCATCTGCATGAATAGCTCCATTTCATTTGCCGGGTGCTGGGTTGCCTCTTTTCTAAGCGTCTTACGCTGAAGTTGAAGTACACGCATTTCTTCAGTTTTTGTTTCGCGAAAAATATTTAACTGGTCAATATTTTCGATATGCTCGCGGCGAATCAGCCGGAAGTCGGAAATGATTTGCTCCAACTGAAAAATCTCTGCGCGCATCATCGGCGACACCCTACGGTTTCTGGGCTGATGCCGGATCTGGTAGATCCGATATACGTACCACCAGTATGTCGCCATAAAGCCAGTGCATCGAACAGGAGGGCGATGCTGAACTGTATGACCGGATTTTCGTCCGGTCATTGGCTCAAATGCCGGCAGCCTCCTGCTTTTTACAATCAGGCGCTGGCGTATTGCATCTTCGGAATATTCGGTACCGATACTTTTAATCCGGACAAAACGCTCCTGTCCGGAAAGTCGCACAGCGAGATATTTTCCATGCTTGATTTCATATCCGCGGTTTTTCAGTTCGTTATCAAACTGACTCAGCGTCATGATTCGCGGATCTGCAAGAATCTGCTCAATATCCTCTTTCAAGAGTGAACGTCGTGAAGGCCTATTCTCTTGTTCCGCTTTCCATGCTGCATAGTGATGCCCTTTTGCGGCATTTGCTTCCGTCTCAGCCGGTTCAATGACCGACAAACCCTGCTCCCGGCAAAGTTCATCGGAAAGCGCACGGATTCCATCAAGATACTGCCCGCGCTGCGCGTGATATTTTTTGCCGTCCACATACGAAACAGCATTCCAAATCAAATGACAATGCAAATGATCGTGATCAGTATGCACGGCCAGAAGCGCCTCATAGCGGTTTTGAAGATAACGATCAGCAAACACCTGTCCGATACTCATTGCCTGTTCAGCTGTGACCTCACCAGGCGCAAAAGACTGCACCAGATGATATGCCAGGCGGCCCTTTTCCTTCCCGAACTGCTGCTGTGTTGTCTGCATGTCGGTATAGGCTGAAAACGCCGAACAATTCAATCCGGCAACCAGCGTGCCGTTCTCCGTCTTCTCGGGATTGCCGATATATAAAAGGCATCCTGCCAGATTGGCACGAATAATATGAATTTTATTTACGGCTATGATCGATTCCTCCCCTCATCAAGTTGTAGATATTCTGCACCAGCACACGCGCCTCCTCAGCTGCCTGTAGTGGTGCGAGGCACTTACCGTTCACTGAACGAGCAATTTGGTTAACATTGTTACAAAGCCCTGAAATGTCTCGTCTTAAAGATAAGTAGTCCTCAGAAAGACGCGCAGATACTTTCTCTCCCAGGAGCCTTCTTCGTGCAAATGCACTCATGGAAAGGCCCGCTTCACGCGATGATTTTCGGATCTGATCCAGCTCTTCATCGTTTAATCGGATGAAGATACGGTTTGACTTGATTTCTTTTTTCATGGCATCCTCCGTTTTAAATCAAAGGGCAACAGGCGTTGCGCACACGAGCAAAGGGGTTTGGGGACTTCCCCAACAAGAAAGCGTTTGGAAGGACATTTGTCCGCACAAAGGCGTTGCTTGCTGCTATTAATTGTCAAGGTTCGTGTCGGATTGTTTTGACCGGCTGCAAAAGCGATTCATATAGCAAGCAGACTTCGGCAGTTGATTTTTGTCGGGCAGAACCGTCCTTATTTGTTTGGGTTTTCTTTTAATTCGCAGAGTATTTTCGAGATATAGCAGATTACTTCGATAAGCTCGTCGTTTTCAGCACTGATTATTTCGAGTCGCCGCAGCTCGTTTAATACACTTTCAAGCTGATTCCGCAGTGCTTTGAATACTCGCGGATTTCCATTGACGATGACATCTTTTTCAAGGACGCGGCGGATCAGGTATTCCTGCTTCGTAAGTCCGGATGTTTTTACATGGATATCCAACTGATCTGCTTCCTCCGAAGACATCCTGAATGCCACCATTTTATTCCGCCATCTGTTTTTTTCGTCACGCTTTTTTTCCATAGTCTCAGCCTCGTTCTATCTCTAATTTTTCGGCGATTTCAGTTTGTCTTGAAGGAAACAAGTGTGCATAACGATACGTTATATCGATGCTTTCATGTCCTACCCTGTCAGCAATGGCAACCGCAGAAAAACCCATCTCAACCAGGAGTGATACATGAGAGTGGCGCAGATCATGGATTCTTATGCGCTTAATGCCCTGTTCCTTACTGCCCCGATCCATCTCATGATGCAGATAGCTTTTTGTTATGGGGAAAATTCGGTCTGTTGATTTACAGTTATACAGCGCGTTGAGATACTCCTGCATCTCCTGCTTGAGAAAGTCCGGCATTTTAATAACGCGATTGCTTTTGGGTGTTTTGGGTTCGGTAATGACGTCCTCCATATCTATCCGCTGATAGGATTTGTTTATTGCAACGGTGCTCTTTGCAAAATCAAAGTCAGCCGGAGTGAGGGCGAGAAGCTCCCCGAGACGGATACCACACCAATAGAGCATTTCAAAAGCATAGAAGGAGACGGGCTTATCCATCATGGAATCCGCGAATTTTATGTACTCATCCTTCGTCCAGAACAGCATTTCCCTGGTTTTTTCTGAACCCATATTTCCTGCCTTTGCTGCAGGGTTTGACTTAAGTTCATAATATCTGACCGCATGGTTAAAAATAGCACTAAGCTGATTGTGCTGCGTTTTCAGGTATATTGGGGAAAATGCCTTGCCATTACTGTCGCGGAACGAAATCATTTCGTTCTGCCACTGAATTACGTCTTTCGGTGTAATCTCGGACATCCTTTTGTCTTTGAAGTAAGGCAGCAGCTTCTTTTCAATGATGCTGATCTTTGTCTGCCAGGTGTGCCGTTTGATACGGTTTTGCATGTCACTCACATAGATTTTTACAAACGCTCCAAAAGACATAGTTAGATCGGCAGTTTTCTGCTGCAAAAACTCCCGCTCCCATTCCAGGGCTTCCCGTTTTGTTGGAAATCCCCGCTTTAATTTTTGGTGACGCTCACCCTTCCAGTCCGTAAAACGAAACGAGGTGAACCATGTACCGTTTTTATCCTTGAAAGCCGCCATATTTATGCTCCCTTCTCTGGTCCCGTTCCTTTTCCGTACACTTTTTCTATGTAATACGCCCTGCTGACCCTCCCACTGATCGTAATAAAGCCTTTTTTACTCAGCTCCTCGTTCATTTTCTTGACAAGTTTGTATGCGAAGGGCAGAGAAATACCCAATTCCTCTGCAATTTCTGCTGCTTTGACAAATAATGTGTTTGACATATTCTTTCTCCTATCACGCCTTCGCTAAGCTTTATTGTTTAGTTTGTTTATTCTACTAAACATATTTGCTTGTGTAAATAGCTTTTTAAATTTTATAAACTTTTTTGTTTAGTAGTATTGCAATTATCCGAAGGGCAGGATATTCTACATAAAACAAATATGCTTAGAACGGTGATGAATTTATGGCAGTTGGAGACAGAATAAAACGAATCCGTAATATGAGAGGTCTGACTCAAAAAAACCTCGGCATTGCCATCGGTTATGATGAGAGCTCAGCCGATGTCCGCGTGGCGCAGTATGAATCCGGCACACGCACACCGAAAGAAGACGCACTCATAAAGATAGCGCAGGCATTGGATGTCAATTACCGCGCACTTTATGATCCGACGCATTATTCGGCTGAGGATGTGATGTTCACACTTTTTGAATTGGATGAGAATTACAGCGGCATGCAGATTCATGAGGTAATTGATAACAGCGATCCTGCTTATCCCACAACGCGGCTAGCTGTGAGCTTTGGAAGAAAAATCCTGGATGACTTCCTGAAAGAATGGCAGCAACGAAAAAAAGACCTTGCTGACGGTGTGATCAGCAAAGCCGAATATTTCGAATGGAAGGTCAACTGGCCGTCAACCTGTGATGACTGCGGGCAATTTGAACCCTCCAAAAAATGGCGCAAAGAGTAACCTTCATTTATTCTCAGAATACAGATGATAACCCGCTGTTTATATTCCGCTTCACTAAATCTGTTATCATTCTGTTATCATTCGGCAAAAAAATTCCCCGGGAAGCCTTGTTTATCAGGCTTCCCGGGGAAATATTTTTATTCCCACTCAATCGTCGCCGGCGGCTTGCTGGTTATATCGTACACGATGCGGTTGATGTGTCCGACTTCGTTGACGATTCTGCGTGAGCAGAGATCCAGGACTTCATATGGTATTCTTGCAAAGTCCGCGGTCATGAAGTCGCTTGTCGTTACACCGCGAAGTGCGAGCATATAGTCATATGTACGTCCGTCGCCCATGACGCCTACCGAGCGGACATTGGTAAGTACGGCAAAGTACTGGTTGATGTCGCGGCCGAGACCGGCTTTTTTAATTTCTTCACGGAAGATGAAATCGGCATCACGAAGGATGGACAGCTTGTGCTCCGTTACCTCTCCCATGATTCGAATGGCGAGTCCCGGGCCCGGGAAGGGCTGGCGCCATACGAGATCTTCCGGTATTCCTAATTCAAGTCCGGCTTTTCTGACTTCATCCTTGAAAAGATCGCGCAGGGGCTCGATGAGTCCCTTGAAAGCGATATCGTCAGGAAGTCCGCCGACATTGTGATGGCTCTTGATAACGGCGGCATCGCC
>DIEQ01000114.1:0-799 GCA_002418705.1 Mageeibacillus sp. UBA5770
ATTCAATTTTCAAGGTCCGATGCGCTTTTGTTGCTCAAGAGCGCTTAGCTATGATATCACCGGCATACTGATTTGTCAACGGTTTATTTTTGACTTTTTCCTATGGCCGCAGCCCTGATGGGGCTCGATATCGTCTGCTTTTCGGTTCGCATATTTGCTTGCCGGATATAGAGTTTATTACAGGTTAACCTTTGTGTCAACCTCAAATTTCAAATTCTTCGATATTTCTTTTTCCGGGTTAAAGTGACATGAAAAGACACGGAATGTGCGGGAGTTTATCCGGCATTTTCCGTGTCTTTATATTCCTATTATAGCGCGGGTATCCGATTGTATTTATTGCGGTTCCCGTAAGCTGACGATGTCAAAAATGCGCACCGCCTCCGCCTGAATGTCCGCCGCCTCCGGAAGAACGGGTTGTCACGGAAGTAGTCTTATGGGTGAACTTATCTTCATCGCCTGTGTCCCTGCAATTTCCCGTATCGATATACGTCGAATAATCCGTAGTGAGTTTAGAACGCCTGTGACGGGTGACAAGGAATATGATCAGGGAGGTCAGCCCTATCGGACCTAAAATATATAAGAGATAGATAAATACAAGGGTCCCTCCGACAGCGGAAGTCGAATAAATCTGATTCATAAGGCTGGCCAGTGCATCCCCGTACCGCATGTCCTTCAGGAGCCCGACAACACTGTATGCCATTTCTTCGCATTCATCATCAGAAATAGCTGCATGTGCTGAAGCATATGTATATATATACACATAACGGTTCTGCATGTCGATCATCATCAGGACTCCGGA
>DIEQ01000114.1:812-45361 GCA_002418705.1 Mageeibacillus sp. UBA5770
TCCCAATATTTATCAGCTGCAAACTGTTCGCTGCCCTCATCCGAATTTTCATAGCTGTAACCTTTATCGGCTGTGGTGATGATAATTACATTCATCTGTTTTTTTCCTGACAGCTCCCCGGCCATATTTTTAAGCCGAGTTTCGTCATCATCCGTAAGGAGATCCGCTGAGTCTTCGATAGCGTAAGTCTTTTCCGGCGGTCTCATCATATATACATAAAATGTAACGGCAAAAATAGAAAATACGATGATCGCAATGATGATTCCTGCTGAAAGGGCAGAAAACTCGGAAAGAGCGCTGACCTTACGGGGATTATGAGTTGAAGTTTTACTCATGATAAGAACCCTCCCATCAGAAGTCCGCCAATCAGCCGGAACAGGCAGGTGGCCAATGGAAGAACAGCAGCGCCAAGAATGACAAGTTTGACCCGGCTGACCGGGGGTTCCCCGGCAATTTTACCGGTCTGTCCGTTCATGGCAAAAGTATAGGTTTTGCCAAGATATTTATAATTCAAAATCCAGACAGGCAGCAGCGCATACCTGAAGTTCGGCTGCTGCATGACAGACCGGTCATCCTTTTTTGAAATCGACGAATATCCTTTGGTTGATTCCTTGAATATCGTCTGAATATAATTCGTTATGCGTTCGTGCAGCCGTTCCTGAAGCTTGTCGGCCGGGATGTCATATTTGTCGGCAAAAAACCCGGCCATGTACTTCATGTCAAATGACTCAAGTCCTGAATAATTGTATGGTTCGATGTGTTCCATTAATTTGTCATCGATGTGACGGGCGCCGTCAAAAGGGATCATATTCCAGTCAAGATGGCGGCAGCGAACAACATCGTAATATGACGTCGTGGTGGTTGTCGTGTTTCCACTGGTGTGCGATGACACCTTTTTACCCTCCGCAGCAACATTCATATCTGCTTCACAGTCGAATAGCCAGAACGGAACATAGATGCCTGTCATCTTCTCAATATTTTCTTTCCTTGTAAAATTGACCGGTGTGAAACGTCCAGCTTTGCACCATGCAAAAAAACTGTCGACCGCGTTTTCTTTCCCGTACTGAAAGGGCAAAATGAATTCCGGCCGTTTTTCGTGCACAAGGCGCTCCGGAATAATTGTGGGAGAACCGCAAAATGCGCAGAATGTGGCAGTAGTATTTTGATCAGCGATAACGGCAGCACCGCAGCTGTTGCATACATACTGCACGACATCTTCTAAAACTTCGGGAGTCTGCTCAATGGTTTCAGGCTTTGTTTCAGCTGCCGGCACAGCGGCAGTTCCCGTCAACTCTTCAGCCTGAACGGCAGCTGTATGCATTTTTTCGTCAAGCAGCGCCTCCTGCGCAAGTGCTTCTTCAGACAAAATTGCTNNCCTGGGCCGCAATATCAGCAGGAGAAATGAGAGTTCCGCAGTATTCGCAGGACATCATTTGCCTGTCAGCGTCAAAAACCAGATTTGCTGAGCAATTGGGGCATTTGTAAGATACCGACATTGTGTGTCTCCTTTCCGGTATTTTTTCAGAATAATACGTTAATAATATGATTGCATACGATATTTTTCAAGGGCAGAAAATAGTTGCCCGCTGTTTTCAGTTTATTATTTGATGATCGGGAAATGCAGAGGCTGCTGCTCGGGTGTTTTTCAGTCACACCTTTGCAGCAGCCTCACGAATTAGTATGTAATGAAGCGGCTCGTCCTTATACGCGCTGTCTGATAGCNNGCCTGTGCAGCAGCAAGGCGTGCAATCGGAACACGGAACGGAGAACATGATACATAAGAGAATCCGAGTGTGTTGCAGAATTCAATCGAGGACGGGTCACCGCCGTGCTCGCCGCAGATACCAAGCTTGATATCGGGGCGTGTGGCGCGGCCGCCTTCGGCTGCAATCTTCATGAGCTTGCCGACACCGACCGTGTCAAGACGGGCTGTCGGATCGCTTTCGAAAATCTTCGTCTGATAGTAGGCTTCAAGAATTTTGCCTGCATCGTCTCGGGATAATCCGTATGTCATCTGTGTAAGGTCATTAGTACCAAATGAGAAGAACTCGGCTTCAACGGCAATCGCATCGGCAGTCAGGGCAGCTCTCGGGATTTCGATCATCGTACCGACTTTATAGTCGAGTGCGACTCCGGAATCCTTGATCAGCTGATCGGCAGTTTTAACGATTATGTTCTTGACGAACTTCAATTCCTTGACTTCACAGACAAGCGGTACCATGATTTCGGGCACAACCTGAGGTCCGCCCTCACGGTTGACTGCAATTGCAGCAGCTATGATGGCCTTGGTCTGCATCTCGGCGATTTCCGGATAGGTTACGGCAAGACGGCAGCCTCTGTGTCCAAGCATCGGGTTGAGCTCATGAAGGCTTTCAATGAAATCCTTCAGTTCTTCNNACATCCATGCTGAGGGCGTTTGCAAGGTCAAGAATGTCTTCAGCCGCCTGAGGAAGGAATTCATGAAGCGGCGGATCGAGAAGGCGGATAGTGACAGGGAAACCCTTCATCGCATGGAAAAGGCCTTCAAAGTCAGCCTGCTGATACGGAAGAATCTTCTCGAGTGCTTTTCTTCTCTGCGTTTCGTCCTTCGCAACGATCATCTGGCGGAAGGCAAAGANNAAGAACATGTGCTCGGTACGGCACAGGCCGATACCCTGTGCGCCCAGATCAAAGGCGACCAAGGCATCACGCACGGTATCTGCATTTGAACGGACCTTCATCGTACGAAATTCATCGGACCATTCCATGATTTTTCTGAAATTGCCCGAAAGTGTAGCTTCCTGTGTTGCGATCTGACCGGAATAAACGTTGCCGGTTGAACCGTCAAGGGAGATCCAGTCGCCTTCAAAATACTTCGTCCCGTCTTTGGTCATGAAATATTTCTCTTCTTCTTTAATTGTAAGCTCGGAACAGCCGGATACGCAGCACTTGCCCATTCCTCTTGCAACAACAGCCGCATGGGATGTCATTCCGCCGCGCCCTGTAAGGATGCCCTGGGAAACGTCCATACCTGCAAGATCTTCCGGAGAAGTCTCAAGACGGACAAGCATTACTTTTTCTCCGAGGTCGCTGGCACGTTTGGCATCTTCAGCCGTGAAATATACACGTGCCGTTGCTGCTCCCGGTGAAGCGGGAAGTCCGTGGGCAATGACCGTAGCAGCCTTAAGGGCTTCCGGTTCAAAAGTCGGGTGAAGCAGAGCATCAAGCTGCTTGGGATCAAGCTTCATGATAGCTTCTTCTTTTGTGTTGAGTCCTTCTTCAACCATTTCAACAGCGACGCGCATGGCAGCAGCTGCGGTTCGTTTGCCGTTTCTGGTCTGAAGCATGAACAGCTGTCCGCGCTCGATTGTGAACTCCATGTCCTGCATATCCTTGTAATGCGTCTCAAGCGTGTTAGCAATCGATGCAAACTGCTCATACATTTCGGGCATGATTTCTTTAAGCTGATCAATCGTCTGCGGTGTACGGATACCGGCTACAACGTCTTCGCCCTGTGCATTCATGAGGAACTCACCGTAAAGCTTCTTTTCGCCTGTTGCCGGATTGCGGGTAAAAGCAACACCGGTGCCTGATGTATCACCCATATTTCCATAAACCATTTCCTGCACGCTGACGGCGGTGCCCCAGCTGCCGGGAATGTCGTTCATGCGGCGATAGTATACGGCACGGTNNAAGGAACGGAAAACGGCTTTGATGGATTCGAGAAGCTGGACTTTAGGGTCCTGCGGAAAAGGTTCACCTTTATTTTTAAGATAAACATCAAGATAGCGCGCAACAACTTCTTTCATTGCATCTGCATCAAGCTGTGTATCCAGAGTCACGCCTCTGTCCTCTTTGACAGCGTCGAACTCTTTTTCGAACTTGTTCTTGTCAATTTCCATGACGACATCACTGAACATCGTAATAAATCTTCTGTAACTGTCAAAGGCGAAGCGATCGTTGCCTGTCAGGCGGGCAAGTCCGATAACTACTTCATCATTTAAGCCAAGATTTAAAATGGTATCCATCATGCCCGGCATAGATGCCCTTGCACCGGAACGTACCGAAACGAGAAAAGGATTTGCGGGATCGCCCAGTTTCTTGCCGACAACGGTTTCTGTCTTTTCCAGGGTGTCAAAGATCTCCTTGACTACTTCGGGGGCAATCGTCTGGTCATCATCATAATAACGATTGCAGGCCTCTGTAGAAATGGTAAAACCGCGCGGAACAGGTAGTCCCAGGCCGGTCATCTCAGCAAGGTTAGCGCCCTTGCCGCCGAGAAGGTTCTTCATTGAAGCATTTCCTTCTTTAAACATGTACACATACTTTGTCATTGTGTATCCTCCGCTTTCTCAAACGTGCCGATTGTATTATTCCCATATGCACCAGTGGCGTCGGCAAGCTCCTCCTCGAAAGCTTGCCGGCGCCACCGACATAATGAAAACCTAGAATGAAAACTTGTCCGCAAAGTACTCCCTTAGACGATCGATCGGGAAACGGACATTACCCGGCTCGTACTCAACCTTGAGCATGGAATCCCTAAGGCGGATTTCCACGCACCCGTCATTCTCAGACTCAAAATCATATACCACGCAATACGGTGTCCCAATCTCATCCTGACGGCGGTATCTTTTGCCGATGGACTGACGGTCATCGAACTCGCAGAAGTAATCTTTGGATAAAGTGTGATATATCGCCTCAGCCTTCTCGGACAGCTTCCCGGACAAGGGAAGGATTCCGATCTTGATCGGGGCAAGTGCGGGGTGAAAGCGCATGATTGTACGGACATCACCATCGCCTAAGTCCTCCTCATCGTAAGCGGAGCACAGGAACGCAAGCGTTACCCGGTCTGCGCCAAGGGAGGGTTCAATAACATAAGGGATATATTTCTCGTTTTTGGCAGGATCAAAGTAAGTAAGGTCTTCCTTGGAAAAAGTCATATGCTGCTTCAAGTCATAATCCGTACGGTCTGCAACTCCCCACAGTTCGCCCCAGCCGAACGGGAACAGGAATTCAAAGTCCGTGGTCGCATTCGAATAGAATGCAAGCTCCTCAGGTGAATGATCCCTCGTCCTAAGTTCTTCATCCTTGAGTCCAAGGCTTCCGAGCCAGTTGCGGCAATAATCTTTCCAATAGTGGAACCACTCAAGATCCGTACCCGGCTCACAGAAAAATTCAAGTTCCATCTGCTCGAACTCACGTGTACGGAAAATAAAGTTACCGGGCGTAATCTCGTTTCTGAATGACTTGCCGATCTGGCAGATGCCGAAGGGCATTTTTCTTCTCGATGAGC
The DNA here is from genome assembly GCA_002418705.1 of Mageeibacillus sp. UBA5770. The sequence goes on from DIEQ01000114.1 coordinate 6,085, forward strand.
GCTGGACATTCTTGAAGTTGACAAAAATGCCCTGTGCCGTCTCAGGACGCAGGTATACTTCGTTCTTGCTGTCTTCCGTTACACCCATGAATGTTTTGAACATGAGGTTAAACTTACGGACATCCGTAAAATTGTGGCCTCCGCACTGGGGGCACGGTATATTCTTTTCGTTGATAAAGGCAACAAGCTGGTCGCTTGTCCATCCGTCGAGACCGACTTCGCCGATATCAAGGCTGTTCTCTTTCACGAAATCCTCGATAATCTTATCCGCGCGGTGTCTTGCCTTGCACTGCCTGCAGTCAATCAGCGGGTCGGAAAATCCGCCGACATGTCCGGAAGCAACCCAGACCTGAGGGTTCATCAGAATCGCACAGTCGACGCCGACATTGTACGGATTCTCCTGAACAAACTTTCTCCACCAGGCAGCTTTTACGTTGTTCTTGAGCTGAACACCCAAGGGGCCGTAGTCCCATGAATTCGCCAGTCCGCCGTAAATATCAGACCCGGGAAATACAAAACCGCGCGTTTTAGCAAGCGCTACAATGCGCTCCATCGATTTTTCCTTGAGCATCTTATTCCTCCGTCTCCGAAGACTCGACAGAATCTTCAGCTATAATGTCGTCTTCAAGGATCAGTTCTTCATCATCTAACGGAAGATCATCAATCATCTGATCGACGACATCATCGAGGAGGAGCTTGTCAACAAGGTCTTCCTCAGAGGCAACGGCTTTCGTAAGATCCATGATGTCAGGGAATGAATCGAGTGATGCCTGGTTGGCAGCGAGTTCCCTGGCGATCCTGCGCTGCTCTTCAATCTCAGGACGAAGAGGAACGACGGGAGTATGGAGACCTGAAACGCACTTAACCTTATCCTGCACGATTTCTTCACAGGCAACGGTTACAAGGTTCGGTGAATCTGAGTCAACCATAGGCTGAGCTCCGTCCACAAGCTGGCGGGTGCGTTTGGCAGCGAGCATAGCGAGTGTGTAGCGGCTTTCTACCTTGGGTAAGAGTTGTTCGAGAGGTGGTTGTACGAGCATATTGTGCCTCCTTTAAAATGGGTCCTGCGTTCTTATTCTACAGCACTTTGCATACGCTCCGTGCGAAAGGGGTCAATTATCGGCCTAAAATTCTTTCTTCGATGCCGATTTGTCTTGAATATTTGTGCTTCTCGGCTTCGATGATAGCAATGATCCTGCCAGCCGCCTTATCGAGTTCATCATTAATGACAACATAATTAAAAAGATCAACCTTGGGTATTTCGACGCTGGCCTCAAGAAGCCTTCTCTCAATAACTTCCGGCGACTCTGTAGCACGCTTTTCGAGCCTGCTTCTGAGTTCAGACATGGACGGCGGCAGTAAAAATATCGTGACAGCCTCCGGATAATTCTCCATCAGGGCAAGGCTTCCGGATACCGTCAGGTCGAAGAGGACATCCCTGCCCTCGTTAATCAGCTTAATAAGGGGAGTCAGGGGCGTACCGTAATAATTATTCAGGTAGATGTCGTGCTCAAGAATCTCTCCGGCAGCCATCATCTGCTTAAACTGCTGTTCCGTCCGAAAAAAGTACGACACGCCTTCTGTTTCATTATCACGCATCGGCCTGGTGGTTACGGATACGGAATGGGCAATATCCGGAAGCCGTTCACGGACTTTATCAATTACCGTGCCTTTCCCGACCCCCGACGGTCCTGAAACCGAAACCAGAAGTCCTTTTCTTGTCTGTTCTGGTGCCGCTATTTCTTTAATCAAGTGTATGACCCCCGACATCTGTATTCTGATTAGCTGTTTTCTGCAGAAGTGCGTCAATTTCTTCGAGCGGAAGAGCAGATAACACAATATGGTCGCTGTCCATCACAAGGACGGATTTGCATTTTTTACCGGAAGAAGCGTCAATCAGCGCTCCTCTGTCACGGGCATCCTGAACCAGTCGGCGAACAGGTGCTGAATCGGGTCCTACAACCGTAATCAGCCGTTCTGAAGAAATAAGATTACCAAATCCAATTCGTATAAAGCTCACTGGCGGACCTCACCCCCTCAAATACATATTATGCAAGGTTCTGAATCTGCTCGCGGATCTTCTCAAGATCCGTCTTCATTTCCAGAACGAGATTCGTAGTCGTGATATCGTTGGCTTTCGAACCGATGGTATTAATTTCACGGTTCATTTCCTGAAGGATGAAATCCAGCTTCTTCCCGATACTGCCCTGCGCGGACAGTGTGTTCTTCAGCTGGATGATATGGCTCTCAAGTCTGACAAGCTCTTCATCAATCGAACACTTGTCTGCAAAAATTGCGACCTCTGCTTCTCTTCTGCCTTCGTCGAAAACAATTCCTGTTGTATCCGTTAAAAGCTCATCCATTCTTGCCTGAAGGCGCACACGGTATTCGACCGGAACCAGCGGCGCACGCAGAACAAGCTGTTCGCGCATTCCTTCGAGTCCGGCGGTCTTTAGAAGGATATCATTAAGAAGCTTCTGACCTTCAAGACGGCGCATATCAGAAATCTCCGTGACGGCAATCTCCAGGGCTGCCATAAGACCTGACCGGACAATATCCGGAGTCCATTCAACAGGCTGGGTAATCATCACATCAGGGAGTCTCGCTATGAAGTCAGCCCCGGCTGTATCCATCCGGCCCGTTGCTGCTGCTATATCGGAAAGTGCGCGGGAATATGCCCCGGCCAGATCAAGGTTGGGGGATACATGTACGGCGCCTGCTCCCTGATCTTCAATGTTAATGAATACATCAATCTTGCCGCGGAGCAGACCTGCAGTAACTATTTCACGGATCTGCGGCTCTAACGAAAGGAGGGCACGCGGCATGCGTGCCTGAACATCACAGTAACGATTGTTGATGGACTTGATCTCAATAAGGTATCTGCGCGAGTCAAAAACACAATCTGCCCGACCGTAACCGGTCATGCTCTCTGCCATATAAAAGGGGCTCCTCTCTGAGCACGAAAAAGAATCAGAAGCACAAGCTTCAACATGCGTGTCTCATTATAGCGCAGGCGTCAAATTCGCGCAACTGTGAAAAATGCCATTTTTGCTTACAGCCGCAACGGTTTAAAGGAAATATAATCCCCTGCTACAAGATGGTAAGTCACCCCGTTTTTGTCGCCTTCGAAGGCTTTATAGTGTCCACGGCCGTGTAAATGTCCATAAATGCATGTTTTAACATGATATTTCTCCAATAATGTACAAAATCCGGATGCCTGTATCGGCATAAGGAGAGGCGGATAATGGAGAACTGCAATCATCTCCCCGCCGGCGACCAGTGCACGTCCGGCTTCAAGTGATCTCTCAAGACGGGCGATCTCGCGTTCGTATATGACCTGATCGGCTGCCTTAAATTCCGGGTCCGACGGCAAGAGCCAGCCCCGCGTACCGCATATGGCCCGCCCTTCAGCGATAAATGCATTATTTTTCATGAAGGAAAGCGTCGACAGACCGTTCTCCGCAGCGAGCGTCTCAACTTTGCCCATCGTGCCCCACCAGTAATCATGATTGCCTTTCGACAGAATCTTGCTCCCGGGAAGACCGTCAAGAAACCGAAGATCCGGAAGCGCTTCTGCCAGAGTCATGCCCCAGGAAATATCCCCGGGAATGATGACCGTATCTTCGGGGGTGACCAGCTCCAGCCACGCATCGCGGAGGCGTTTCTCATGGTCCTCCCATTTCGGCCCGAAAATATTCATCGGCTTATCGGTGCCGAGGGAAAGATGCAGGTCGGCAATTGCAAATATAGCCATCAGCTATTCTCCGTTCTCTTTATGAAAATGCCGGTATACGGCCATCGCATTGGCTTGTGAGATCAGCGGCGCTTCTCTGAGTTCTTCAGGCTGCGCAGCGGCAATTTTGCCGACCGTTCCGAAATGTGCGAGCAATGCTTTTCGCTTGGCGGGTCCAATGCCTTCAATAGACTCGAGCCGAAAAGAAAGATGCCTCTTCTTTGACAATTTTCTCTGATAGGATATCGCAAAGCGGTGTACTTCATTCTGGACGGCCGTCAGCAGTCGAAGAAGAATCAGACTGTCTTCGGAGCCGGATGCCTCCTGTTCCAGTTCGAGAATACGTCCGTCCGGAAGTGCGAGCCCCCTTGTTCTGTGCCTGGTATCTTTAACCATGCCTGCTACCCTGACTTTATCCTGCAGCTGATACTCGCGCAGAATATCCCGGGCAAGCAGTACATGCTGCAGTCCGCCATCCATAAGGATCAGGTCCGGCAATCGGGCGAAGGTCTCTTCACCGATATGGGAGAAGCGCCTGCGCAGAACTTCACGCATGGCACCATAATCATCCTGCCCTTCTTTTCGCCGGATTTTGAATAGCCGGTATCCCGCCCTGTCCGGGCGTCCGTTCTGGAAAACCACCATTCCGCCGCCCTGGTCATCTGCACCCATGTTGGAAATATCATAAGCTTCAATTCGCTCGAGCGGCTTTGTCAGACCGACATGTGCAGACAGTGCTGAAATCGCCTTTGTCAGAGCTTTTTCGGAGTCTCCGACACGAAGGATTCTTCTCATCAGGGCCTCGGATGCGTTATCAGCCGCCATCTTCAGGAGGTTCACGCCATCGCCGCGGCGCGGAATCCGAAGGACCGTCTTTCGTCCGCTGATCCGATGAAGGAATTCCGCAAGGGCATCCGCTTCGAAGGGCAGCTCGGGAACCAGTATTTCGGGGGGAATCAGTGATACATCCGGATAATGCAATTCCATGAACGCCGTCAGGATTTCACCCGTTTCTTCCTTATTACCCGGGATAAAAAAGGTCAGTGACCCGATAATTCGACCGGCACGGACTTCAAGCTTACGGATGCAGATTTCGCCGGCATCACGGCTTAGTCCGATCACGTCAAGATCGGTCTCCCTGGGAAGGGAAACCTTTTGGGATTCCATGATTTTTTCAAGTGATTTGAGACGGTCGCGAAAAATCACCGCATTCTCGTAATCCTGGTTCTCGGATGCCGTCATCATTTTTTCAGTAAGTTCTTTTTGAATCCCGTCGTATTTACCCTCAAAAAACCGGCAGATGTCTTCCATGACAGCCCGGTAGGCGGATGCCGGGACATCGCCCTTACATGGAGCGACACATCGTCCGATGTAATAATTAAGGCATGGCCGCTCCTTGCCGATGTCTTTCGGAAGGACTCTCCGGCAGGTTTTCGTCGGAAAAATATCCCGCAGGGTGACAAGCGCCGTATACAGGTCGCCAGCGAGAAAAGGGCCAAAATAGCGGGCGCCTTTATCTTTATCGTTCCCAACCCGGAATACTTTAATGATACGGGGATACTCCTCCTGCATTGTAATGCAGACATACGGGTATCCTTTATCATCCCTTAGAAGGATATTGTAATGAGGCATGTACCTCTTAATCAGGTTTGATTCAAGAAGGAGCGCTTCGAGCTCATTGGCGACTACGATAAACTCGAAATCGGCAATATGCGAAATCATTGCGAGTACTTTATCGCTGCCGGCGGGATTTTTACAGAAATAGCTGCGCAGGCGGTTCCGAAGGTTCTTCGCTTTTCCCACATAAATAACAGAACCCGAGGTGTCCTTCATCAGGTACACACCCGGGCTCGTTGGCACTACATCCAATCGGGCATCAAATACGGTATCTTCAGAGCTCATATCACGTTGGGATTCTCCAAATACGAAATAAGAGTATCAATAGCTGCCTGTTGATCTTCTCCGTCAGCCGTAATTTCTATCTCGGCCTTATTCTCAATTCCCAATGACATTACCCCAAGAAGACTCTTGGCATTTGCACGCCGTCCGCTGCGGCTCAGGTAGATGCTGCTTCTGAACGAAGAGGCTTTTTGAATCAAAACTGCGACTGCTTTCATTTGAAGAGCTTCATCACACTGGAAAACAACGGTTCGAGAAACCATGTTACATCCTCCTTGAAGTACACTGACATTTGTATCATTTCATCAAAATAAGTATATGGATTGGGTTTGGCTATGTCAATAAAAACGAAGCGTTTCACGAGAGATTTGGACAAATGCGGGTAAAACGCAAGTCAATGTATCAGCTTTTATTGTGATTATGACACGTCTTTCCATGAATACAGGAGTGCGTCCTCACCATTGTCCGCATAGTAAGCCCGCCGCATGCCGGTTTGCACAAATCCGCATTTCGAATATAGTGCCCTCGCATTCATGTTGCCCTGACGGACTTCAAGGTGCACCGTATGAATGCCGTGTGACCTGCAATAATCCAAAACAGCATGCAGAAGGGAAAAACCTATGCCCATACCCTGATAATCGGGGTGCACGGCAATATTTGCGATTTCTCCTTCATCCAGGACATACTGCATACCGACGTATCCTGCGATGTTTGCCGGATCCTGTCCGCACGGCCTTGCTGTCAGGCAAAACGAATGCGCGGTGTTTGAAATAAAGGAAGCAAGGGAAGCCTTGCTCCAGGGAAGGGCAAAGCACGCGCATTCAATCTCATAAAGCCTGTCGGCATCTTCCGGAACGGCATTTGAAATAAGAAAATCATTCATTAGCATTATCCATTCCGACCGGAAAAACCGGATCTTCCGGACTTAAAGGCAAAATTGCGGGCGGCAGCTGCGCCTCACGAATGGAAGGCAGCTGTTCCTCAGGTTCGGGCGGCAGGGGTTCTTGAGCCTTCGGGAACATCCGTTCCGCAGAGGTCTTTGCGCGGTATACAGGCATCAGCGCCGCCGGGGAATAAATCCCGTACAGGTCGCCGCCCTCATTCATTTTTCCGTATGCTATGGCAGCAACAGCTGCAGGCTGGATTTCCCGTCCAAACAGAGCTGGAACGCGGGCACTCTTCTGCCGGAAATATTCCTCTTCGGCATAAATTACAGCAATATCCCCGCACAGGATGATCCCTTCATCCAAAGTTGAATGTTCATTCTCCCACGCTTCGCAAAGGAGCATGAGTTCATCGATTGTCCTTGCGCTTTCAGGAATCACTTCCCGGCTTTCATAGTAAGCTGCCGAAAAAACACGCCGGTTGCGGGCATCTGTCATTGCCACAATGAGTGTCGCTTCATGCCCGAAGAAGGGAAAAGCAAGTGCTTTTAAGCTTGATACCGGAACGGCAGGCTTTTTCGTGACCATAGCCATTGCTTTAACGGCACTCACGCCTATTCGGATTCCTGTGAAAGATCCCGGCCCCACAGTACAGGCAAAGGCATCGAGTTCGCTGTATGCGCGGCCGCTCTGCTTCATCAGTTCATGAACAAGAGGCATGAATGTAAGTGAATGCGTCCGCCCCAATGACAATAATGACTGCACAAGTACCCGTCCGTCCTCGTAAAGGCAGGCCGAGCAGGCAGAATTGGAAGTATCACAGGCAAGAATCAGCATGATTGCTCTCCTTATATCGAATCACGTTATCTGCAGGTCACCGTCTAAGTCCTTGTGAAGAAGTTCAAGTTCCGTTCTTCGAATGTCAGGGAATACAATTTCAATCTTTCTGATCTCGTCCGTACCGTGCATGGAAATGCGAAGTACGTCATCAGGAAGAACATCGGCAACAAGCTTGCCCCATTCAAGGACGCTTACACCTTTTTGATCAAAATATTCATCAAGACCAGAATCAAGAAAATCATCTCCGGTTGCCAGACGGTATACATCAAAATGAAAAAGCGGAATCTGTCCTTCTTTTTCGGCCGGATGTTCCATGACTATCGTGAAGGTCGGACTCGATACGTGTGATGTCAGACCCATACCACGGGCAATGCCTCTGGTAAGAGCGGTCTTTCCTGCACCGAGGTCACCGTCAAGTGTCAGAATATCTCCTGATCGGAGATATTTGGCAAGTTCACAGCCAATTTTCTCCGTCGCTTCCGGAGAATGTGATAAAAGTGTAAGGTGCGCTGTCATTTCCGTGTCTCCCCTGCAGCCGACGCGTACAATTGCTCCGGGTCGAACCGCACACGGCCCCCACCGACAAAAAGGAGAACTTTACTCCGGTAGTCGAAAGGATCGCCCGAAAAGAGCGTAAGGTCAGCGGCTTTCCCGGATTCGAGGCTGCCGTACATATCAGAAATTCCGCAGATACGGGCTGCCGTGCTGGTTATAGAGGCGAGAGCCGCCATAACAGGCATACCGCCTTTAACGGCAAGGGCAGCGGACATAGGAAGGTATTGCTGTGGAACGCATGGGTGATCGGTAATAATTGCAACGGGAAGGCCCGCCTTATGCAGAACACCTGCATTTTGAATGGTAAGGGCAGAAAGCTCCGGCTTTGAGCGGTCACCGATAATAGGGCCGATGCTGACGCCAAGGAGCCTGCCGCCAGCAGCAGCTGTGGAGGCGGATGCGGCGCCGTCCCTGCTGCCGATACCCTTGCCGGTGCCATTCCCTGTTCCTCGTCCGGGAGCCTGACCTGCAATATATTCTTCAGAAAGTATATCTGCAATCATATGCCCTTCGGTGCAGTGATCGAGTGTGTATTTGAGTCCGAATTCATTGCATATTCTCACAGCTGTCAGAATATCATCCTGCCGGTGTGCATGAATTTTCAAGGGAAGCTGTCCGGAAAGGACGGAAAACAGAGATTCGAGCTGGAAATCAAAATCCGGGCGGTCCGGCGAGTCCGGTGCATCTTCGTCATGATTTGCAGCAGCCTGATCATATTCTGTCTTCTTTTGATGATAATCATTCCATTTTTCCCTGTATTCAGCAGCACTGTAGAGCGTATCACGCAGAAGGCTGGCTGTACCCATACGCGATCCGGGTGCTTTGTCAGCCTTACCGTATACACGCTTGGGATTCTCGCCGAATGCGACTTTCTGCGCACTTGGTTCAGAAACCAGCGCACGTTCGACCGTGCGTTCATATGTATGAATCAGGGCAAATTGGCCGCCCATGACATTAGCGCTGCCGGGACCGGTCATAACCGTTGATATGCCTGCTTCGTAGGCTTCACGGAAACAGACATCCGCCTGATGGATTCCGTCGATTGCACGAAGCTGCGGTGTAATCGGATCCGTTTCCTCGTTGCCGTCATTCCCTTCGAAATCAAGACTGTCGCCAAAGAGTCCAAGGTGTGAATGCGAGTCAATAAAGCCGGGAAGAACCCAGCCCCCCTTCGCATCCACAATAACGGCTGTCTGGGAGGCAGCGATATCCGGTGCAAGAGAATCCATGTGTCCCAATTGAATAATTCTGTTCTCTTCAACGGCAATATAACCGTCCTCTATTACGCTCTCTGAAGGAGCCCTGTCCTCCATGGTCAGAAGACGGGCATGAGTGATTATCAGCACAGACTGGACCTCTCTTTCTAAAAACACATCTGAAATGGTTCCTGATTCCCGGGCATTTTCCTGGAAACGCAGTCGCGGCGCATCCTGCCATTTGATGACGGATGCGCCGCGTAAGCTTTTAAAACATGAGTTTTGTCCGGAGCTTTAACTTCAGCCAGGCTTTGAATAAAATCTGGCCAAAAGCACGGCGCGGGATGCGATTAACGCTTGGAGAACTGAGAAGCTTTTCTTGCCTTCTTGAGACCCGGCTTCTTTCTTTCCTTCATACGTGAATCACGGGTGAGGAAACCAGCCTTCTTAAGAATCGCTTTGTATGCTTCCTCGTCTGCCTTGAGCAGCGCACGGGAAATACCGTGACGGATTGCTCCGGCCTGACCGGAAATACCGCCGCCGAGTGCCTTGCAGATAATATCGAACTTGCCTTCTGTTGCTGTTGAAACAAGCGGCTGACGAACGATAAGCTTCAAGGTCTCAAGACCGAAATAATCATCAATATCTCTGTCATTGATTGTAATAACGCCTGTACCGGGAATCATACGTACGCATGCAATTGCATTCTTACGTCGTCCCGTGCCATAGAAATAAACTTTAGCAGATTTCTTAACCATGTGACTTAGTCCTCCCTCTCTTATACTTTAATTGTCAGCTGCTCTGGCTTCTGTGCTGCATGCTCATGCTGAGCACCTGCATAGACCTTGAGTTTTCTGAACATCTGACGACCCATAGCATTCTTCGGGAGCATACCCTTGATAGCCAGTTCAAAAGCTTTCTCCGGCTTGGTAGCCATAAGCTTACGATAACTTGTCTCCTTGAGTCCGCCGGCATATCCTGTGTGATAGCGGTAGAACTTCTGGTCAAGCTTGTTGCCGGTGAGAACCAGCTTAGATGCGTTGATAATAATAACAAAATCGCCCGTATCTTCAAAAGGTGTATACGTCGGCTTATTCTTTCCGCGTAAGATCTTCGCGACTTCGCTGGCGAGACGGCCAAGAGTCTGGCCTGCTGCATCAACGACGTACCATTTTCTCTCGATTTCCGAGGGCTTAGCAACATACGTCTTCATATCGGATATTTGTCCTCCTGTATCTTTGGTAAAACATAAACATAAAGCACCTCGCTTAAAGTGCTTCATCATAATAATAGGGTATCGGGGTTATGTCAAGCATGCATTTCAAATTAGCTGAATCTTTTTAGCAAATGCGACGAATTTCGGCGTTTTTCGAGGTTTTTCATCGTGCGAATCTGATTATTTCAGTTGACGCGTTATTTACCGTTCAATTCAGACAGAATACGGCATACATCCTGCAGCTTATCGACTGTGACATCGGCTTCGGAAAGATCCTGCCCCTCGGATGTCGGATTGATATACCCGACCGTATACATGCCGGCAGCCTTAGCGGCGCGTACTCCTGCGCATGAATCTTCGATAACAAGGCACTCCCGCGGGTCGACGCCAAGCTTTCTTGCCGCCAGCAGAAAAATATCCGGTGCAGGCTTGCATCTGGCAGATTCTTCACCGCAGGTATAGCCCGACATATGATCACGCAGTTCAAGATGATCAATCACCGCCTCCACAAAGGCCCGTCTCGAAGAAGATGCAATCGTAGCGCGGATTTTTTCTTCCCGTAAAAACCCCAGCAAAATATCAAGCCCGGCTGAAGGTCCGACTCCGGAGTCAGGAAGAGCTGCGACAAGATCCCGCCACTGCCAGTCATTGAGTTCATCAACCGAGGGTTTCAGGCTGTAACGCTCTTTGAGTGTCGTCCAGCGTTCAGAGCTAACCCGGCCAATAAATTCATTGACAGTTGATTTATCGATATTGATTCCAAGAGCTGCATAAATGTCTTCATTGATCTTGTCGTGCAGGGGCTCACTGTCTAAAAGGACCCCATCCATGTCAAATAATACTGCTTTAACGGACACTGTGTCCTCCCCGTTTCACTCTTTAGGATATGATCTTTAGCCGGCCGTACCTTATTCGTTTTCTGAAAAGAATGTCGAAAAAGCTAGCGGTTCACGGACAAAAGGATCCGCGCTGAAGGTCATTTCTTTGCCTGTCCGCGGATGTCGGAAGTACAGTTCCGTAGAAAACAGGGCCAGCTTATGCCATCCCTTCTTTTTGGACGATGAAAAAAGCTTGTTGTACTTGCAGTCTCCGAATATCGGACAGCCTGCATTGGCAAGCTGTGCACGGATCTGATGATGCCGCCCTGTAAAAAGGGTAATCCTGAGCAGTGATATATCACCATATTCATCGAGTGTCCCGGTCTTAACTACTTCATAGCCCAGAACAGCACGCTTCGCGCCTTTTCGATCCTTGGGCACGACACGGGTAAGATTCGTTTTCTCGCTTTTGACAAGAAAATCTACCAGCTGTCCGGAGGGCGCCGGCATAATGCCGCAGACAATCGCCATATACGTCTTTTGAATTTTCCGGTCGGGAATTTCAGAGGCAAACCACTTGTCCGTTGTCTCGGAACGCGAAAATATCATCACGCCGCCGACGGGCCGGTCAAGCCGGTGGATAAGTCTGATCGATGTGTCCGGATGCGCTTTGGACTCTCCGAAAGAAGCCTGAAGGAATGTAAGCAGATCCATAAATCCGAGTTTGTCCGGCTGGGAAGGCATTCCGGCCGGCTTAATGACAACAAGAATGTCTTCGTCCTGATACAGGACCTCCGGAACCGGAGTTGAAAAGGAAAATTTCATGTCTGTCTCCTATTATTGACTGATGCCCGCACAGGACCCGGGAAGGTCATAGTCATCTTTACCGTTACCGCCCGTATCAATACCGGTCATGGCATTCGGATAATTGCCGGTAAAGCATGCGTCGCAGAATTTGTGGCCGGGCTCTGAAATCATATCACCTAAGCTGTCGGCGCGAAGATATCCAAGGGAATCCGCGCCGATTATGCTGCAGATCTCATCAATGGAATGCTGGCGGGCAATGAGCCTGTCACCCGACGGAACATCCGTCCCGTAGAAACAGGGATGCAGGAACGGCGGCGCGCTGATGCGGACATGAACTTCCCTGGCACCGCAGGCCTTGAGCATGCCGACAATGTGGGCAATGGTTGTGCCGCGTACAATTGAGTCATCAATCATGACAACACGCTTGCCTCTGACGGAGGACTTAACCGGGTTAAGCTTAATCGAGACCGCTTCCTGCCGCTGTGACTGTTCCGGCTTGATAAAAGTACGTCCGATGTAATTGTTTTTAACAAAGCCGCGGACAAGCGGAATACCTGATTCTAGACTGAAGCCATTGGCGGCATCAAGTCCGGATTCCGGCACGCCGATGACGACGTCTGCCTCGACCGGGTACTGGCGGGCCAATAAACGGCCGGCTTCGAGACGCGCTTCAAAAACGCTCACGCCGTCAATATAACTGTCGGGGCGGGCAAAATAGATATATTCAAAAATACACTTGCTGCACTTGCCCGAGCAGTGCGTGCGAATCGAGTGAAGTCCATTGTCATCGCAGACGACGATTTCCCCCGGCTCAACGTCACGGACAAATTCAGCTCCCGCAGCATCAAGTGCGCAGGTCTCAGAAGNNAAAAACATAGGAATCTTCAATTTTGCCGATACATAAGGGCTTGAACCCGAATCGGTCCCGGGCGGCAATCAGTTTGCGCGGGCTCATGACAAGAAGCGCATATGCGCCTTCTATAACATTCATCGCTGCCTCGACAGCCTCTTCAATGGAACGCGTCTTCACACGCTCCTTCGCAAGCTGGTAGGCAATAACTTCTGAATCAATGGTTGTCTGAAAAATAGCGCCTTCATCTTCTAGTTCCTGACGAAGCTTGACCGTATTGGTCAGATTGCCGTTATGTGCAATCGAAAGTGTACCCTTGACATACTGGGTCACAAGCGGCTGAGCATTCTCATAGACACTCCCGCCGGTTGTTGAATATCGGACATGTCCGATTGCGATTGTACCTGTAAGCTTCTGAAGGACCTCCGGCTTGAATACTTCGCCGACCAGTCCCATTGCTTTATGGCAGCGTATATATCCATCATCATTTATAGCTATGCCGCAGCTCTCCTGTCCCCGGTGCTGCAAAGCAAAAAGTCCGTAATAGACAAGGGGTGCAAGTGTCAGGTGATTTCTGTCGTAAATGCCGAATACTCCACATTCCTCATGCAGCTTCTCTGGCAAATCTATCCCCCGCTTTCTACAGTTGAAAAATAATCCTTTGAAAATAGAATCGGCACCCACAATGTGGTGCCGCTCTCGCTTTAACACGTTACTATTCTAAACATGGATGAGGGCTGTGTCAATTGTTCGTAATACGAAGAATCTCCGGAAAAACGCATCCTGGCAGTTCAAAATATTTTTCGGCACCTATGCGCCGACGAGCTCCGTGCTATAATCGGAATACATCAGCGACTAACACGCAGACTTTTTTGTCTGCTGTAATATCACAGAAACCAGCTGAATATTGTGATCAAATCGCAATAAGGAGAACGCCATTGCACGCTTCCGCAAATGATCTCATAAAATACCCCGGCTCACAGCTGGCACACTGCATGCTTTGCCCCCGTGAATGCGGCGCTAACCGTCTGTCGGGCGAACGCGGTGTCTGCGGTATGGGCGCACAGATCACTGCCGCGAGGGCAGCGCTTCATCATTGGGAAGAACCATGCATTTCCGGTACATGCGGATCCGGCACCATTTTTTTCTCAGGCTGCAGCCTGCACTGCAGCTTTTGCCAGAATGAGCCGATCAGCCGAGGCCGGGTGGGCAGGGAAATTACGGTCGAACGGCTGTGTGAGATATTTTTTGAACTTAAGGCACAGGGTGCCCACAATATAAATCTTGTCACTCCGACGCATTTTATACCGCAGATCACAGAGGCGCTCCGCATGGCAAAGGATAATGGGCTCGAGCTGCCGATTGTCTGCAACTGCGGAGGGTATGAAAGCATTGATGCACTCCGCATATGGGATGGATTGATCGACATCTATCTAACAGATATGAAATTCTTCTCGGCATCACTGTCAAAAGCAATGTGCGGCGCACCGGATTATTTCGTCCGGGCGCGTGCAGCGCTTGCGGAAATGTACCGGCAGACAGGTGACCCCGCCTTTTCGGACGACGGCCTGATGCAAAAGGGTATTATTGTCAGGCACCTTATGCTGCCCGGACAGCTTTTCGACACACGAAAAATACTGGACTTTCTTTGCAATACCTATGGGAATCATATATACATCAGCCTAATGAATCAGTATACCCCGCCGTCAGCCTCTGAAAACGGCGCTGATACGCAAAGGTCTTCTGCGCCCGCACGTCCTCTCAGGGAAGATCACTATAACGTAATGATCCAATATCTTGTCGACCATGGACAGGAGAACGCCTTCATCCAGGAAGCCGGTACAGACTCTGAAAGCTTCATTCCAATGTTCGATCTGACGGGTATCTGAAAATGTCTAAATTCTTGTACCCTTCATTGTACCTTGAAAAAAAGCAAAAGCCCCCGGAGCCAGCTGGCTCTTGGGGCTTTTTGGAGCGGAATACGAGATTCGAACTCGCGACTTTCACCTTGGCAAGGTGANNGGTGACACTCTACCACTGAGTTAATTCCGCACGCACGATGTATTATATCTACCGGAGGGTGTGTTGTCAACCGGAAATTTTCGAATTGTATCTGCGTGTTTTCAAAGTTCTCTGGTTTGTGCCGTTCGATGGCGCGTTAGATATTGTAAATTCTAAACGGAAAACTGTCAACCCTTTGCCGGAGTGATTTTTTTAACAAATAACTGTGTTACAGGCAGCAATCTTTATTTCTTTTTCGAACTGAAATCACGGAAAGGGTCCTGAATGTCGGTGATTTCACCGCCGAGACGCTTGATCGCAGACAAGGTCTCATAGAAGAACTGACGGTCAATCTCGTGGACGTGACGGTCAAGATAGCTCTTCAGGAGCGGTACCGCGCGGCCGTCTCCGTAATCGCCGAGGCAGATCGCTGCAATAACTTTATGGTCCATGCTTCGAAATGCTTTTTTGAGAGATTGGAAAATCTCTTCTGAAGGTTCTTCGCGGCCGATCTGAGTCAGGGAAATGACAAGATACTCATAAGGTCCCTTCAGGCCCGACTTCGAAGCCTCTTCGATTCTGGCTGCAAGCTCGGGGACAATTTTATCCGAGAATGGAACGATAAACGCCTTGACGCCGTCTGCCACATATTCATCCGGTTCTGAAAGTGCACAGAAGCGGCTTAAGACCGGACCGACTGCAGGTTCATACATCCATGCGCCAAGTACACGCAGGGCAGCGAGATCTACTGCCAGAGCGTCCCGGAAAGAGACGTCGTCCTGTCCGTCAGCAGGCATCCAGTCGTGCGCCAGGGCCATTTCCAGGAGCTTCGCGGAAGCATCACTTCCAAAGGCACCGACTCTGAGCATAAGATACTCCGGCATGTCCCCGTCAATCTTCTCAGCGGCAATGCGGAACACGTCCATAACATCCTCAAGCGTAAGCAGAGAATCAAAAAATGCCTCGGGGGTTTTGCCTGTAAGTCCTGCGAGCTCCTCCTCAAACCACGGCTGCATACTGTCGAGGACACTGTTGTGCAGATAAGACTGAAACTCCGGCGACGAAAGCGTAGACTCGTTGGGGACGCCTTCGAGGAGCTCATCATATAATTCGCCCAACACGCGGTTGTAATCATCAAAAAGTAAAATGGCCTGCTGCTTCATCAAATCATCCATTCAAGCTGCCCCCTGTAACACATGCATCTTCTTCGTATATTCAATTGTATTTTGAAAATGAATTCTCCCCAAAAACCTGTCGGACGCTGTTATGTGGTAAAAAAAGAGACCCGATGCCCTCACGAAAGGACTTCGGGTCCCCACAATGGAGGCGCCACCCAGAATTGAACTGGGGATAAAGGTTTTGCAGACCTCTGCCTTACCGCTTGGCTATGGCGCCGCTGTAAGAATCAACGGACAAAATAATAACATCAAAGGTATCACTTAGTCAACAGAAATTTTGACATTCACCGGGAAGAGCCCGCTTTCCTGTCTTTAGCAGGACTCTTCCCAGCGAATGATTCTGCGGTTCAATTACTTATCTGCGTTTTCACCGGATCCTGGTGAATCAGCGGATGACACATCATCAGCGGCTGCAGCGCCTTCCGGTTCCCGGGTTTCCGGGGTCTCCGGGATTTCCGGGGCTTTTTCCGCAGGCAGGATATCCTCAAGAGGTGTAATCGCGAGCATGGAATCAAGAAGATCTATATTTTTACCTGTAATCTGGCGAAACTTGACCTTCGCCTTGTCCATGATTTCCTGCATCTGACGGATCTCATGGGGACGCTTTACTTTGAGAGTCGTTGTCTTAATAAGATCCTGGAAACTATATACATAATTCCGGATGCTCTTGAAGCCTGGCATCTGCAGGTTAATTTCTTTGACGATCTGGTCAAGGCGCTGCACCAGCTCGTCTTCCGATATTCCCTCTTTGACGAGAATCTGGGGATCGAGTACGAATTTTGCGTTGATGGTCACATCTCCGTCCTGTTCGTTGTCGCCGAACACCATAGACTCTTTAATGAATGGGTATCGCATGATCAGCTGTTCAATTTCTTCCGGGAAGACTTTTTTGCCGTTCTTCAGGACGATCATTGACTTGAGTCGGCCCGTTATCATGATGCATCCGCTTTTCGAGTCAATTCGGCCGACATCGCCGGTATGGAACCAGCCGTCTTTGTCAATTACAGCAGCCGTTGCTTGTGGATCCTGATAATAACCTGCCATAACTACGGGACCTTTAACCAGAATTTCACCTTCATTGCCGTCGACTTCATTATCAATCGCGATCGTAATGTCGCCAAGCGGCAGGCCTACGGTTCCGGGTACGAATACCTTGTAGTTACAGCCCGCAACTACAGGAGATGTCTCTGTCAGTCCGTATCCCTGGAGGATGTGAACGCCTATATCATCAAAAAAGGAAATGATCTTGGCATCAATCGGTGCGGCTCCGCAGATGCCGAGGGTGAAGGAACCTCCGAAAGCCTTATGGATTTGCTTGAAAACAACGCGCCGCAGATCAATTTTAACAACGCGGAGCGCCCTGGTAATCTTAATCATCAACTTTACGAGCCTGAGTTTATTCTGTTTGGTCAGATTGTCCATTACTTTTTTATAAAAGCTCTCAAACAATGTCGGAACTCCGATAATCATATTTATTTTATATTCTTCCATGTTTTTCTGGATATAGCGCAGACCGTCACATATGCAGATACAGCCGCCCATATACAGGACATAAAATAAACCGCAGGTATTCTCAAATGTATGGTGAAGCGGGAGTATGGACAGAAGCCTCGAACCGACCGGGAATTTTTCTACTTTGGCAAGAGCAATGATGTCGGCTGTTATATTGCGGTTGCGCAGCAGGACACCCTTTGACTGGCTGGTTGTTCCCGATGTGAAAAGAAGCGAGGCAATCTGTTCAGGATCAATCGGCCGGTCGCTAAATGACGTATCACCCTTCTGTGTTTCCTTGCGTCCTACAGCCAGAAGCGTCTCAAATCCAAAATATGCAGACCCTTCGAAATAGACTTCCGCACTTACCTCTGTTGCCTTAACAGGCTTCATGCAGACAAAGGTTGTAATTCCAGGCATAGCCAAATGCGCCTTTTTCATGGTATCCATGAAAGAACCGTCAAAAATGACGGCAGAAACATCCGCTCTTTCGAGGAGTGATAATATTTCTTCGGAAGTCAGAAGCCGGTCCAGCGGCACGGATATGCCGATTCCGTTAACAACAGCCAGATGGGCTATGCACCAGCGGTAACTATTCTCGCCAATAATTGCAATTTTTTTGTCAGCCAGACCGAGTGACAGCAGCGCCGTGCCAAACGCATCAACATCCGCCCCTACCTCGCGATATGTTCTTCTGATGATCTCGCCTTTGGGGTCCTCCCGGAAGCGAAATGCCGGCAGGTTACCGTAAAGGCTCACACTTTGCTGAAACATTTCTTTCAGATTTGTAAATGGGCGAACCGAAAAGAATGGTTTACACTCCAAAACCTGCATCTGTGTGCCCCCCTTTGAAAAAATATTTTTAGAAAATAATAGTCTAATGATTATATTATACGCATCACTTCAATTTAATTTCCAGTGGATTCTGCACGAACTGCTGCACGCAATCAGGAATCACCCAGCAGTTTTGAGGGCAGGTTCCGCATCAATTCGGGCAGTGACTCATATCTTTGCAGAGTACGAAGTACGGCACGGTCCGGCGCAGCGAAAATAATCGGCAAATCCGTCTCTCCGGCGCCCGGCTTGACAGGAAAGGCCAGCAGCTCTTCTTCAACGGAGAATTCAGCGTGTATTCCAGGTTTATTCCCACGGGCATCAAGGCGGATCCAGCGTCCGATGGATGCAAAATAGACGGCGTTCAGTCCGTGCAGGACTAAATCCGTCTTATCCGTCCCGTCAAGACGCAGATATTGATAACATATGCCTGCAGGAATCCCATTGGCACGAAGCAGGGCTGCCAGCAGATGTGACTTTGCATAACAGAGACCATGCTTTTTTTCGAGAACCTGAGAAGCCTTCCATGTAATCTCACCGGTCTGAATTTCGGCAGAATGTGATATGCGGTCGCGTACGAACTCATATGTCACACGTGCCAGCTGCATTTCCGGATCGGCGAGGACATCATCGGGATTCTCCTCGAGTCCGCGCATCATGCGGTCCATAAGGAACTGTGCAACAAATACAATCTTCGGATCCTCAAAGTCAATCGCTTCAGAGGCTGCAAGGTAAGGTTCAAATGATCTGTTCTTCATCAAAAATTCCATGAACGACTCCTGATATATTTATTTGGAATGTGCAGATAATTTTGCGACGGTCCCGGCAGCAAACGCAGCCGCGTCATCCATCTCTTTCAGGTTTGGGTGCCCAAGCCCGAAAAACAGAAATTTGCCCTGACATAAGAATTCATCCGCAATCTTTATTCCCTTCTCGGCAGCTATCTCGCGAATCGATTCCTGAAACATCTTATTTGATAAGCTGGATGTAATAAGTGCTACCTTTTTGACTTTTTCAGGATTAAGTGTTCGGACAAAGTCGACCAGTTCGGGCAGACTTTTGCCGCGGTAAATGCCGCCGACTATGAACAGAAGATCCACATTTTCATAGACCGGATAATCCTTAGCCGGATCTGCCGAAATGCTGAGCTTGCCTGCGACATGCCCGGCAATTTTCTTTGAGTTTCCGGTTTTTGTGGCATAGGTCATTTTAATGTTCATAGGATCCTCCGCCTGAGTTCGTTCCTTTGTCTTATTTTCAGCTTACCGATATTATTATATAGGTTTTTAAATACGGGTGCTGGTTTTTTCTCGTGACGAAGCAAATACCTCGTTAAATCGCGGACTATTCAAGTAACATCTGAATCAAATTCACAGGATAACCCCCTTTTTAGCGGGAATCAGCAGTACGGAAGCTTCCGAATGCCTTGCAACATTGTGGCTTACGCTCCCAAGGAACAATTCATTTACATAACCGCGTCCCTGACTTCCCATGACGACAAGCTGCACTTCGCGGCTTTTGACGGCGCTGATAATCTCTTTTGAAGGATTGCCAAAAGACAATACAATGTCAACTTCCACATCAGATACCTTTTTTAAAGCTTCTTTCATAGCCGCGAGACGTGATTCATCAATTTCATTGAATTCGTCGAGCCTGTAAGACAGATGCGGGTCTATGCGTTCCTTATCCTGCACATGCATCAAAGTAATTTTCCGGGCTCCCTCGACAGCGAGTTCCCTGACAACCGAAAATGCCTGGTCAGCGGTTTCGGAAAAATCTGTCGGGAACAAAATATGCTCCTTGTAATTGCTCCTTGCCGCTTCGAACATTGACATTCCTTCTACTCTTTTTTCTTCGAGGCGAACAAGAAGAATTGGCATACGGCAACGGTGGATGATCTCGTAAGCGATTCCGCCGAGAAGGGCTTCAATCACCATTGTTCTTGATTCTGCTCCCGCGACAATCAGTGAATAGTCTTCATTTTCGGCGATCCGGCAGATTTCCGTCGTCGCAAGACCGGGAACAATGCGTGTTTCCACATCAAACCCCTGTGCCTCAAGCAGCTTTTTTTGTTCCTGAAGATTCTCTTCCAAAATGGAATAGGTATAAGACAGCGCTATCGAGCCGGCCTGCTGCAAACTCAGGCATTGTAAAAGAAGACATTCCTTAGTTCCGTAATCCTTAAGTCCGCTCAAGTTCTTAACTACCGCAAATGCGGCCGGAGAGAGATCTGTTGCGACAATGATCCTTGAAAACATACATATCCCTTCTTTCTGTTACTGCACCTTTTACGGTTGGCTGCGGCCAGCTGCGTTGTAAATAGAAGAACAATAATACGACTCAATTATCTCTTTAATTACAGTATCCTCTTTCCGGGCCAGTTCATCAAGTCCCAGCCCGAATTTCAAAAAAAGAAACCTCTTCACGCTCAACCAGAGCGGTGGGAGGTTTCTTCGCTGGACATACATTTATCTAACAATATAAGTAGGCCGATACTATTTGCCGGACGAAAAAGCACGAATTATGATCTTGACAATTTCCGCTGCTATGTGAAAGTAGGTGGAAAGCTCAGAAGCCTCCTCCTTGATTGCCTCAACCGTGTCATTGACTCCGGTACTTACATTAATGATGGCGGCGCTCGCGCATTCGACGCCCTGCTTGGCAGTATCGGTAATATACTCTGCATCCTTCAAAATAATCGGGCCTGACTTGCTGAGCTGATCAGTAGTAACTTTCACATTCTTGCTGATCACTTCTGCATTTTCCATAATGCCGGGCAGAGATTGAATGGAGCGCGTTATCGAATCCTGATTGGCATCAGCCAGAGTCTTGAATGTACCCATGACCTTGTTTGCCTTCCAAAGAATAGCGATCAAAAGCACACCGATTATGATGGCCAGTACAACCCCGATAAAAAGTGCCAGATCCTGCAGTGTAAACTGAATCACCATATCGGATCCCTCACTTTTCAGCGTCTATAATCTCTTTCGCAGCATCATCAATTTTCTTCTCGACTTCAGCAACTTCTTCATTGACTTCCTTTTTGAAAGCAGCCTTTGCAGATCTCTTATTCTTGGCGTCCTTGATTACGTCACCGATTTCCTCGGCCACGTGTACAGCTGCTTCCTTGACGTGCTCGGCTTTATCCTGTACGACTTCCTTAGTGGTATCAACAACTTCGGCAGCTTTTTTCTTAATGTCTTCCCTGGTCTCTTTACCTGCTTTGGGTGCGAGAAGAATTCCGGCTGCGACTCCTGCAACAGCAGCAGCCCCAATACCGGCTGCCATTATCTTGGCATCCTTTGCGCGCTGTTTTTTCCTGCTTCCTTTTCCAATCATGTCTGTTAAATCTTTAATACTCATTTGTCAAACCCTCTTTCCTATTCAGACACAACTTCTGTGTCCGGCGAAATGGAACGATTCCTATCTGAAATCTATCGGATATCGACTATTTCTGTAATTCGATATTTTAATTATACCATAACAATAAGCTAATTCAAAGTTTAATCGTATTATATGAAGTATTGAATAATGAAAAAAATCGGACCGGAATGATTCCGGTCCGACTCTTTTATGAAAAATGTTTCTAGCCTGCGACGTCAAACTGGCTGTTATACAAATGCGAGTAGAATTCGCCTTTTCTGAGGAGTTCTTCATGGGTTCCCTGCTCAACAATGTCTCCGTCGTTCATGACAAGAATCAGGTCGGCATTGCGGATGGTTGACAGGCGGTGTGCGATAACAAAACTTGTGCGGCCCTTCATCAGAATGTCCATTGCCTTCTGGATCAGAACTTCCGTTCGTGTGTCGACACTGCTGGTGGCTTCGTCGAGAATGAGGATCTCAGGGTCAGCGAGAATAGCCCGGGCAATGGTCAGGAGCTGCTTCTGCCCCTGCGAGACATTACTGGCCTCTTCATTAAGGATCATATTATAACCGTCAGGCAGTGTGTGTACAAAATGATCTACCTGTGCGGATTTAGCAGCCCTGTGAACCGCTTCATCCGTCGCATCGAGCTTGCCGTAGCGAATGTTGTCTGCTACGGTTCCGTTATAAAGCCACGTATCCTGAAGCACCATCCCGAAAAGAGAACGTAGTTCATCGCGTTTGAAACAGCGGATGTCATGGCCGTCGATCATGATGGCACCGTTGTTGATGTCGTAAAAACGCATGAGCAGCTTAACGATTGTCGTCTTGCCGGCACCCGTTGGCCCTACGATGGCGACTTTCTGGCCGGGGCTGACCTTTGCGCTGAAGTTCTTAATAACCGTCTTATTCGGAAGATATCCGAATGTTACATCTTCAAACTGCACGCTGCCCTGAGCCTGAACAAATTCATCCGTTTCGGGCATGTTTTTGTTTGCACAGATCGACAGGGCATGTTCCTGTTCGGCAACTTCGTCGGGTTCTTCAAGGAATGCGAATACTCTTTCCGAGGCAGCCATAGTCTGCTGGAGGACATTGGAAATATTGGCAACCTGCGTGATCGGCTGTGTAAAGGAACGTACATATTGGATGAAGGACTGGATGCCGCCGATCGACACAGATCCGTTGGCAGCAAAGTACCCGCCGAGAATACAGATGGCGACATAACCGATATTGCCGATGAACATGGTTACAGGCATAATCATGCCGGAAAGAAAAGTTGATTTCCAGGCAGACTGGTAAAGCTTATCTGTGAATTTGCTGAATATTTTGGAAGAATCTTCTTCTCCGCTGAAGGCCTTTACCAGGACATGGCTGCCGAACATTTCTTCAACATGGCCGTTAACATGACCGATGTATTCCTGCTGCTGTACAAAGTATTTCTGCGACTTCTTTACAATAAGCATCACGAAAATCAGTGAGGCCGGAATGATGCACAGGGCAACAAGTGTAAGCTGCCAGCTGATGCTGATCATCATGATCAGAATACCGACAAGCATGGTAACGGATGTAATGATCTGCGTGATACTCTGGCTCAGGCTCTGACTGATTGTATCGACATCGTTAGTAATGCGGGAAAGCACTTCTCCGTTGGTGGTCGTGTCGTAATAACGAAACGGCAGCCTGTGGATCTTATCCTCGATGTCGCTGCGCAGCTTATATGTGACTTTCATCGCAACGCCGCTCATAATATACCCCTGGATATACGAGAACAGGGCACTTACAAGATACAGGCCGACCAGAAGCAGCATAATCTGCCCGATTTTTTCAAAATTGATCTCTCCGCCTTTTCCCGTGACCTTACTCATGATGCCTTT
This sequence comes from Mageeibacillus sp. UBA5770, assembly GCA_002418705.1. The sequence goes on from DIEQ01000114.1 coordinate 29,629, forward strand.
GAAAAGTTCATCAGTCGCCTGTCCCAGAATCTTGGGACCGACTACTGAGAAAACTGTAGAAATGACTGCAAAAATGAATACGACCAGGACGGTCCATTTATGATTGCCGAGATAGCTGAGGAGCTTTCTCATCGTTCCTTTAAAATCCTTGGCTTTTTCGCCTGGCATAAGCGCTCCGGGGCCTCCCATCGGGCGTCCGCCCATCTGACGTGCCGGCTTCTTAAATTTTGTATCACTCACTCCAATTCCTCCTTTGACAATTGCGAAGAAGCAATTTCATAGTATTCAGGGCAGTCTGAAAGGAGTTCCCTGTGCGTGCCTTTTCCGACGATTCTTCCATTGTCGAGAACAATAATCTGTTCTGCATTCATGATTGTGCTTACACGCTGGGCAACGATAAGAAGTGTGCTGTCACCCGTATTTGCCTTGAGTGCTTTTCTGAGGGCGACATCCGTCTGGAAGTCGAGTGCGGAGAAGCTGTCGTCGAACACATAAATCTGTGCCCGTTTGACAAGTGCGCGCGCAATGGACAGGCGCTGTTTCTGACCTCCGGAGACATTGTCTCCTCCCTGTGATATCTCGGATTCAAAACGATCCTGTTTTTCACCGATGAAATCCATCGCCTGGGCAATTTCTGCCGCTGTCTCAATTTCTTCTTCGGTTGCGTTCTTTTTTCCATAACGAAGATTTGAACCGATTGTGCCGGAAAGCAGCACGCCCTGCTGCGGTACATATCCTATATGTGAACGGAGTTCTTTCTGAGCAACTTCCCTGACATCAACGCCGTTTACGAGTACCTGTCCTTTGGTTACATCATAGAAACGCAGAAGCAGATTCACAATCGTTGACTTGCCCGAACCGGTTGATCCGATGAAGGCCGTCGTTTCTCCGGGCCTTGCCGTAAAGGTGATATCGCTCAGCACATCTTCATCCGCACCGTGGTATCGGAAGTTAACGTCTTTGAACTCTACGAGTCCCTTTTCGGAAGTATCCATGCTCTTGGGAGCAATGGGATCAAGTACCGAAGTCTCTGTTTCAAGCACCTCGGCAATACGGTTGGCAGAGACAGCAGCACGCGGTACGAAAATGAACATCATAGCTATCATCAGAAAGCTCATGATAATCTGCATCGCGTATTGCATGAAGGCCATCATATCGCCGATCTGCATTGTGGATTCAGCAATCTGGTGCGCGCCGACCCAGACAATGACAAGCATGACGCCATTCATAATCAACATCATGGCAGGCATCATGAATGACATGGTGCGGTTAATGAAAAGATTGGTTTTTGTCAGGTCTTTATTGGCTTTGTCGAAGCGGTCCTTTTCAAAATCACGCGTGCCAAACGCACGGATAACCATGAGTCCGCTCAGGTTCTCCCTGGCAACAAGGTTCAGCCTGTCCACTAACTTCTGAACAGCCTTAAACTTCGGCATAGTCACCGCCAGGACAATAAGAATCATACCTATAAGCACGGTACATGCAACAGCAATGATCCAGCTCATCGAGGCTGACTTTTCAATGGCCATAATAACACCGCCGACAGCCATGATCGGCGAATACAGAAGCATCCTGATACCGATTGTCAGAAGCGTCTGAATCTGCGTGACATCATTGGTAGAACGGGTGATAAGTGAAGCCGTCGAGAATTTATCGAACTCATTATTGGAAAAATTCTCAATCCTGTTAAAGATATCCACGCGAAGAGTGCGTGCGACACCTGCTGCTATCCGGGACGAAAACAGGCTGACGAAGATGGTTGCCAGACCGCCGAGCATGGCGATCAGAAGCATCAGGCCTCCTACCTTTAATATATATGCAGTCTGGATCGCACTTAAATCCATACCAAGTTCCGTATAAAAGCTGCCTGTGATTGCGGCACCGCTCTGCTTAAGAATTGATACATCGTTGGCAATCGCCTTATCATGGGCAGACTCGATCACAGAGGCTGGCATCTGGTCAAGGCGAGACTGCATGGCATACAGCTTTGAAAAGTCCATACTCTTAACGTCAACCGTGCTGCTGTCTGAGGCAGACTGCCCCGACTGCGAGGCAAAATCCTTCATGACATTGATGAATGTCCATGTAGCGGTTCCAAATGTAAGATTGAGTTGATCAAGCACCTCACCTGTGACTTCGCCGCGCACGTAAATCTGCGTGTCGGCGCCACTTGGATACATACTCTCATACGTTTTTCCGTCGGCTGCCGTATCGGTTCCTGAAACAAGAGCATAGTTGTCCTGTACCAGGGTTTTCTCATCAGGAAGCATGAAGGTCTGCATGAACTTCATGCCCGCCTCACTGATCGCTTCCGGGGCTGCGTCCTCGACGCCATTCTGCTGAATGCCGACATTAACTATTTTCGACATGTAATTAGGCAGATTGAGATCGCTCATTGCCTGTCCGAAAAGCAGGAAGAGCACGAGAACTAAAAGCAGCGAGTAAGGCTTTAAATATTTTGCCAGTTTCTTCAAAATTCAATCATCCTCTCATTATATAATTTCTATTTATCTGATTTGGACGGGGGATCACATTTTTCGTGGAAACCTCCGCAGAAAGGAACACCTTCAGCCGGATCAAGGCTTTCCATGATCATCTTTGACAATTCAATATACTGCCGGATATTGTCTTCGCCGACATGCTGCAAAATCTTATCGAGCAGGATATCTGTGTGCTGCTTCACGGCTCGCAGGACTTCACAGCCGGCGGGTGTCAGCGACACAAGTGCAATCCTGCGGTCTTTTGCAGTAATTGTCCGTTCGATAAGGCCTTTATTCTCCAGCGTCCGTAATTGCTGCGATACAGCCGGCAGGGATACATGGGTCTGGTCCTTTATTCTTGATACCCTTACGCCGCCGCCATCTTCCTCAAACGCAGAAAGCCGGTCGATGTGTACGAGCATCATAAATTCCGCAAAAGGAACACCTGAGTTAACCGTTGTTAACAGCAGCAGCTTCTTGGAACTTATGACCGCTGATATCAGTTGTTCTTTGAGCGAGTTATCCAAATATTTCACCTCCGAAAACAGTTAATAAGGTTAACACTTAAGTTGGTTAACCTTTTATATGCAATACTTTACTGCGAACGGAAGAGGATTGCAATAGGAAGGGGGGAAATTTGTTTTTAAAAACCGGGAAACACTGTAATGACATAATTTTACATAGCGCTATTCCATCCATTTTCTTACCATGGTCACCTGATTTTGCAAAGTCCTTTGCTTCATTTTGATATAAGGCATATAATAAAAATATCTAACATTTACAGCGGCTTCACGAATTGCTGACTGCCGATTTGGGTCGCAGATTACTTGAGCGGGTAAGATCTTGCCAGAATTAAAACTGATATCCGGCTCACAACTTACGATCGGGAGGTTGCGAATTTGAAGACAGGGACATATCTGGAAATAAACCTTAATAAAATAGTGGAGAATTCAAAACTAGTTGTCGAGAAATGCAGACCGCTCGGCATCGATGTGCTCGGTGTCACAAAAGGATTCTCTGCAAAACCTCGTATTGTCAAAGCAATGCTGCAGGGAGGAATAACCGAACTGGCGGATTCTCGTCTCGAAAACATCAGCTCGCTGAGGAAAAAGGGATTTACACAAAGCATGACCCTTCTTCGCATTCCCAGGCTGAGCGCTGTCAAGGACGTAGTTGCATTAGCCGATTACAGTGTCAATTCCGAACTTTCAGTCATTAAAAAGCTGTCAGAGGCAGCCATTTCGGAGGGTAAGAGACACAATATTATTCTGATGGTCGATGTGGGTGATCTTCGCGAAGGCGTTCTTCCGGAAGATGCCATCGAAATGGCACGAAAAATATCTCATCTGAAGGGCGTGCAGCTTTTCGGGATCGGAACGAACATGGGCTGTTACGGCGGCATTCTCCCAACGCTGCAAAATCTCAATATGCTGCTTGATATCGGGGAGCAAATCGAAGAATGCACAGGAGAAAAGCTTCAAGTTATCTCCGGCGGCGGGACATCATCGCTTAAGCTTATCGAAACCGGTGAAATGCCTGCGGGAATAAACCAGCTACGCATCGGTGAAGGAATATTGCTCGGTACAGATACCACGCATGATAATCAGATACCATGGCTTCATCAGGACGCTTTTGTCCTGCGGGCCGAAGTTATTGAAGTAAAATCCAAGCCTTCTGTACCCATCGGAGAAATTGGCCACGATTCCTTTGGCGGCACACCTGTTTTCGAGGATAACGGGCTGCGTAAGCGCGCCATTGTCGCACTTGGACGCCAGGATGTAAATATCGACGGGCTCTTACCCATGGACCCGAGAATGCATGTATTGGGAGCAAGCAGCGACCACTTACTGGTCGATGTCACAGATGCTGCGCAAGACGTTAAAGTCGGAAAACAGATATCCTTCCGTCTGAATTACCAGGGCCTTCTCTTCTTATGCAATTCGAAATACGTCAAAAAAGTATATATCAGAGGTGCATTATGATAAAGCTTGTTTCTCCGGATAATGCTTACCTGATCCAGCAGATAATCAGCCTGGAAACCGAGGCCTTCGGGGATGCCGGCATGGATGAGTGGGGCCTAATGCCCCTGATCCGCCATGGAAAAGTTTTTATCATGGAAGAAAATGACCAGGTCATAGGATGCATCCAGTACATGCGCGACTGGGATGATCCTTCGAAATCATATATTGTAGGAATCTCCATATCCGCCGCACATCGCGGAAAAGGATTCGGAACCCAGCTGATGGGCACGACAATGGATCTGCTTGTCCGGGACGGATTTACAGTCTTCGAACTGACAGTCGACCCTGACAATACTGCCGGAATCGCAGTCTATGAACGAAAGCTGGGGTTCCGGACGACAGGCCGGCGGGTCAATGAATACGGAAAAGGATTGGACAGGATCGTTATGGAGAAGAAGATGGGGTGAGTCAGCAACCAATCTCGCCTGTTACGCAGTCACAATATTCTTTAAATCGATCCGCAAAAAAGACACCGTCAAAAACTAAAAAATTGAAAATTTGTCCTTTTTCAAGGTACCCGGGCAATAATTAGAACAAAATCTCCCGAAATCACCATATCGCCGTATTGATTCGGAATCAGGAAAAAATCTCCGGAATGTATATAAACTTCATTAATAATTCCAGTTCCCTCAATACAGCAGACACTGCCAAAAGAATGATCCCAGATTAATTTGCTTTCGCCTTTTATTTCCCGTTTTTCAACCCAATAATATGTGCAAGACATCAGCAGCGTAATCCTGATATTGTTTTCTTCTTTGATAACCCTGCTATAATTTTTCTCTTCATAAAAGGGTGAGACAATAATATCCAATGCTTCTTTCAAATTAAGCTGACGTTTTTCACCATTTTCGAGCCTGTCGTAATCATAAACACGGTACCTAGTCATTTTTCATTTCTATTTTGTCTATTTAATGTTATATGTTTTCGGAAATTGCTTTTACTTCATAAAATTAATTATATTCTTTTTTAAAATTCATATACATATACCTATATTGTTCAAATCATAGACAAGTCACAGTATGCAGCTGCAGGGTGCCATGACTATTTTTGCCGTAAACATTAAGCGAATCCTAAAATTAATAGAAATCCAATAAAAAGGGAATGAGATAGAAATCTCTCTCGAGCTACATATCGTTCGTTTTACATATTCAGAAATCTAATGCCAAAAACATTCTGCTCACAGACACAAAAAACTCCCCAGATTTAATATCTGAGAAGTTTTTCAGTGCCCTGGCTGTAAAGTTTCTAGGAAATTTGTCATTCCTTGGAAATGCATTAATATGTCGAAAAGTACAATATAGCTACCATTGCAGATTTTTCGACATTTACAGGAACGTTTATCTCGAATAATTTAACCGTTTTCATATTTTGTTGGCAAAGCATCATCCGAATTTTTAGAATTATTGAAGGATTTCTAAGATGATCCGAAAGAAGGATCCTATTTGGAGGCCGTTCAAGCTAATAATTTCTTTGGAGTTCATTTCGATTAATCATTCCGAATGGTTAAACAGGTACCTTAACGACGATTTTTTTCACGATGCAGGGAACGCCATTAGAACATCGGGGTTTATGTGCCACTTCAGGCTCAATGACGACAAAGTCGTAAGAGTCCAACATAAAACTGCCACAATGCTCCGGTTCGCGATAAAATGTGATGTCTTTTACCTTGTCGTAATCGCCGTCAAGTTCAAGACCTGCACGGTTTATCATTCCAATCTTCTCGGTACCGCTTATTATATACTGTACGTCAAAGTACTGATCGTGCGTTTCGAACCTTAGTTCTTTGGCAGGCGTTGTTGTATGTTGCTGAATGTGAGCGATTACACCAAGACCAAGTTGGATGCTACCCACCGGCAGTTCTGCAAGGTCAGTTCGACGCAAAAATTCATATGCCAGTTGGAATTTTTCGTTAAAATAGTCATACTTATCCACTATTGAAATCATTGTTCCAAACATATTTGTAATCCTTCTTATCTATTTTTGAAATTTGACAAGGAATATTTGTTTGTTTTTATTATTATATTTTCTAATAAACATAAAAAGAGCTGTCCCAACATTAGTTATTCAACTTCATTGGGACAGCACCCTTTCAAAATATCCAGAGTCAAATCATTCATGGAGGAAATGATTTCNNGATTTCAGCTTGCTATCACATCGTTCGTTTGGATAGGAAAATGAAATGGGGCATTAATGACGAGGATACTCCCAAAACTTGTATTCGCACCAGTTATCGTTGAACGCGTGCACCAGTTCCCTTAATAAGTGCTTCGACTTCTTTGACCCGAACCATGCTGGTGTCTCCTGGTGTCGTCATCGCTAAAGCACCATGTGCGGCACCATAATCAACAGCCTGCTGAGGATCTCCGGTCTTCATAAGACCATAAATGAGCCCTGAAGCAAAACTGTCACCTCCGCCTACACGATCGAATATTTCTAGACCTCTATATTCCTGTGATGTATATATTTTTCCATCACTGCAGACAAGGGCAGACCAGTCGTTCACAGTTGCTGTTTTAACCGATCTCAGCGTGTTTGCGATGATCTTCATGTTGGGATAGTCTCTGGAAACCTGATTGATCATGTTTTCATATCCTGTGGTATCAAGAACTTTCAAATTGTCTGCATTGCCGTCTATTTCATATCCGAGGCATGCTGAAAAATCTTCTTCATTTCCGATCATTACATCTATGTATGGGGCGATCTCTTTGTTAATTTCCTGAGCTTTAGCTTTTCCTCCGATATCACTCCACAGAGAAAGTCGGTAATTTAAATCATAACTTACAATCGTGCCATGTTTTTTTGCCGTCTTAATTGCTTCAATCACGACTTGGGAACTGCTCAGCGAAAGGGCCGCATATATACCGCCGGTATGAAACCAACGAACACCCAGATCTCCGAAAATATGCTCCCAGTCTATATCTCCGGGCTTGATCTGACTAACCGCAGTGTTGGCCCGGTCAGAAACACCAAGAGCACCGCGCACACCAAATCCGCGCTCTGTAAAGTTCAACCCATTTCGGACTTTCCGTCCAATACCATCATAAGGTATCCATTTGATGAAAGAAGTATCTACCCCACCTTGCATAATCAAATCTTCAATCAGATAGCCGATATCATTTTCAGCCAGCGCAGTGACAACCGCAGTTTTCAACTGAAAACATTTGCGAAGACCACGGGCGACGTTATACTCACCACCACCTTCATAGACATTGAATTGACGGGCACATCTTACCCTGGATTCTCCGGGATCCAAGCGAAGCATCACTTCACCCAGAGAGAGTTGATCATAGGTACAGGAACCTGAATTTTTTACATTTAGATCCATTTTTCCACCTCGAATGACTTTTCCAATTGATTAATGTTTAGTAGGTCTATGTAGTCCTGCACTATATTTTTGTCATTTTCTTATATATATCAACTAAAGCAAAATAGCAATCATCAAATAATTTTTTGACTGGCTGATATGCCGCAACAGCTTCCGGGTTGGGTGTATGTATAGAATTTATAGACAGGAAAGAATCAATGACATTAAAATTCCTGAATAATCCAACGCCGACTCCGCCGGTCACTGCTGCCCCCATTGAACCAGCTTCTTCCAATAGGGAAGGAACAAGTATTTTGGCATTAAAAACATCGGACATAATCTGGCGCCATACAGGACCCTTTGCCCCTCCTCCAATTGCGAGAATTTCGTTTATACTCTCCTGCTGACGGAAAATGTCCAGGATGATTGAGAGATTCATTGTCACGCCCTCTAAAACGCTTCTTAACATATCCCCTTCCGTGTTTTCCAGCTTTAAGCCTATGAACGCACCTCTTGCATCAGAGTTCCACCGCGGCGCTCTTTCTCCCAGAAGATAGGGGAGAAAGATAATGCCATTGGAACCGACCGGACTTTCTTCGATCTGCTTTTCCATGTAATCATATGGAGAAGTTCCGTTTACCTGGGCATTATGGATTTCCATTTTGCACATTGTGTCTTTTGCCCAGCTATACGAAGCACCTGCACTTTGCATCGTTCCATTGGGCGAGTACAGGCCCGGTACAACGTGTGCCCATGTGACGGTTCGCATCTGGTCATCAAAAAGCGGTTTTTCTGTTGTCGTGGCAACCCAGGCTGATGTCCCCATACAACAGAATGTTTTTCCTGGACTGATGGATCCTGCTCCGACATTCGCGGTGACACCGTCTCCGCCGCCGAGTACCACGGGCGTCCCCTCTGCAAGGCCCGTTGCTTCCGCCGCCGCTTTTGTTACACCGCCTGCGATAAAAGTGGAAGGCTTCAATTCCGGCAGCTTGTCTGGATCAATGCCGGCATATCCAATGAGCCTTTCAGACCACTTGAGGTTAACTAAATCAAAGCACCCTGTGCTGTTCGCATCTGAGTATTCCGAATAGAATTTCCCCGTAAGGCGCAGCACGATATAATCTTTGGCGTTTAATGATTTGTAAGTCTGCTCATAGATCTCAGGCTCATTATCACGGACCCACATTAGTTTTTGAATTCCATAGGACGCGGCGTTTCGATGTCCCACAATGTGGTAATAGTCATTCTGACTGATATGTTCACTAATTTGAGCAGCTTGTTTTTGTGCTCGCTGATCGGCCCATATAATTGATTTGCGCAGTGGAATACCAGCTCTGTCAACACAAAGACAGCCCATCATCTGACCGCTGAAACTAACTACGGCAATATCCGAAGTGTCAATTCCGAGTGTTTTAATCAAGCTCTTTGTAGAAATGCATACTGCATTCCACCAGTCGTCCGCATCCTGTTCGGCCCAGTTATTATTAAAATAGTGAACATTATACGAAGAAACATGACTCCCGACCATTTTGCCATTTTCAGAAAAAAGTGTCGCTTTATTTCCTGAAGTACCTAAGTCATGAGCCAATATATACTTAGTCATTTTTCACTTCCTCTTTTCTTAGAATTGGCTGTAGCATCTGATAAAAGGTGACACGGTTGCAAGCTCCATGTCAAGGAGGCAACAATGGAGCCTGCAAGTGTCAAAAAAGGTTGGCATCCTCTGAACCGGAAATGTTATTCGGATTTCACAATAATTGAAATCCCGTCTTTTACAAATTCTGTTCCAGCACTGATTTCTTTTGCTTCAAATCCTCTGCGGATTAACTGAGAAGTTGTTCTCGGCATGCTGATCGTTGTCACTTCTCCTCCTCTTACCAGGAGATCATTCAACATGACAGCAGTGCCTTTTTCCTTCAGCCCCAGTAAAACATCAATGGATTTGCTGCAGACAGCAGTGATTGCAGCAAATTTTCCGCTGTTTATTGCATCGAGTTTACTGAGCCAGCCCCCCCCGATTGCGAAGATAGGAAAACTAACAAAATCCGCGAGATTGCTTAGATCCACACCACCGGTCGGAATGAACTGCACGGAGCCAAATGGAGCTGCGAGACTCTCAATTGCCTTAATCCCACCATACACATTTGCCGGGAAAAACTTTACAACATTGATTCCTTTTTTCATTGCATACATGATTTCTGTAGGCGTTACACAGCCAGGGCAGACACAAACGCCTGCCTCAATACAGTAATCAACAATTTCAGGATCGGTTCCGGGAGACACGATGAATTTAGCTCCGTTTTTGACTGCCTGTACACACTGCTCCAAGGTAAGCACGGTTCCCGCACCCACAAGCATTTCAGGGCACCCCTTTGCAACAAGCTGTATTGACTCCATGCCGGCCGCTGTACGCAGTGTAATTTCCATAATATCCACACCGCCGGCGACCATTGCCTTTGCAGTCGCAACCGCAGTAGACGGATCATCAAGAACTACAACGGGAACAAGCCCTGTAGTATTAATTCTTTCCATTACATTATTTGTCATTATATGCCTCCTGTCAGCGCCTCCATTTCGGATTATCAATTATTTCCGGATTCCCGTCTTTACCTTCCACAACCAGTTTGTGATAACCCTTTTCTTCAATTGTGCCGTAATCATGACCTGCATCCGCACGGAACACAAAATATGTAATTAACGGGGAATTTCCTGTGTTAATGCTTCTATGAGCCCATCTCGGCGGTACGTAGACGGCCTGTCCGGGTTCCAGGAATTTAACAGATGTTTCACCTTCCGGTGTTTCCATCAACATGCATCCTTTTCCGCTCAATGTGTAATAGACTTCAGCCGTCTCCAGAATCTGATGGAAGTGTCCTTTTGTCATGAAATATTCATCCCCGACTTTTCCCGGATAGACAATTGATGTTCCAAACAGCAGATCGCCCGCAGTATTGGGCAAATGTAATTCGAAGAACTCATATGTCAGGGGATCGCTATTCTCCAGAACTTTATCCATCGCCGCATCATCATAGAACTGGCCTTTCATGTTGGAGAGGTATCGTTTTGTCGTCTCACCGTCTCCTGACATTCCGGTTATCAAATTGAATTCATACGTAAAGGGCAGTATTGGCATATTCTTTTCCATCTTTCTATTCTCCTCTCACTTTCTCATATCCCGTGCAATCTTCTCACAGGCGTCAAATACTTCTCCGGTAATATCAATGTGAAACACTTCGGCAACTACCTGTGTCCAACCATGAATAAAATAGGTCCAGCCGTCTTCTATATATAGGTTCTTCTCCTTAGTCTGCGCTTGGGCCTGTTTCATGAATGTCAGGTCTCCGCGATAATTCAGTTCCCAGACGAGGCTGTCTTTCGGGAATACGCAGCTGTCCGAAAGAGGAGATCCAGGCCTGTCTTTACCGAGGCCAGTTGCATTGATTACCAGTGAATTCGGCTTGATTCGCGCTAGAATTTCGTCGTTGTCCCTGGTTTCCGGTGTCAGTACGTATTCTGCGGCAACATCCGGATTAATCTGTTTCACCAGTTTTTCAATTTCAAGCAGTCTGGGCAGGGAGCGGTTGGCTACAATAACCTTTGATGGGATATTGTCTCCGTTCGAGGGTTTCAGCATATAGGAACATATCGCAATTGCGCTTCCGCCTGCACCCATAATGAATAATTCCCCGCCCTTTTCAGACCAATAGTCAGGCGGAACAAAAGAGTCTAATGTCAGACCGCTGGATATCGGGTCTTTCGCATATCCTTCCAATTTTCCGTTCTTTTTGGAAATAGAGGAAAGTTCGCCGAACATGGCTGCATATGGATCCAAATATTCGAACAGATCCTTCGCTGCGTTATACAGGTCCAATTTATGTGTCGTTACAAGTGCTCCTGCTGACAGCGGATCATTTTTTATAAATTCCACTACCTTGCGGTAATCGTCAGCCGGCGCATGGATTTCTAGGTCGATCCCCTTTATGACTGTGTCCCCAAGTCCCAGGGCTTCTTTAGCCCATCTAGGATAGACTTGCATAATAGATGACTTACCCGTCGTCACTCCAATAAAGTATAGTGTTCTCTCCGTTGCTGGTTCTGGTAATCTCATGTGCATTTCCTCCTGTTTATTATGTCTCACGTTCAAAACATATCGCATTTTTAGGGTTTTCTATGGTAAAGCGGTTAAACAAATCATCACTGATTCCATATTTGTGTAGAAGAAGGCGGAAGTTTTCGAGTATATAATCGAGTCCGATTACCCCGCCGTAACTCTTCATCCGTTCATTCGTTGTATCCAGACCAAGAAGAATTTTTTCTTCATATCCTTTTTCACAGAGCATTGAAATGAATTCTGCCTCTTCTTCGTCACTGTGATACTTAAATCGTCCGATTGTATCAAGCTGCATATACACGCCGCTTCGAGCTACATCCAATTGATAGTCTCTGTTGGACGATTGAATCACCCGGTCAAGATGGCTCATCACGATTCTTTCCGGACGGATTCCCTGGGCAGTCAGCACTTCCAGCTGACTGTCTGCCCCTTCTCCCATTTCCAAATGTGTAATTACCGGAGCCCCTGTCCTTTTTGCCGCTTTACCGGCTGCAGCAAAAAGTTTTCTGTACACAGGAAGACTTCCTGTGTTGAGCCGGATGTCGCGGCCGTCGGATGCAGCTTTTATAATCCCGGCCTTTGCGTCACTTTTGACCGTCGGAACCTGGGTTCCGTTGACTTTATCGGTGAACATTCCGATTGTTAATTCTTCTACAAACAGCTGTTCCAACTGCTCTTTTTCCATTTGAAAAATAAAATGTTCCCAGTCATAAAAATCAAGCTTATGGAATCCTGTGGATGCGATGATATGCACTCCGGACTCCAGGGATGCCTTTCGAAGCTCCGAGGCCATGCGCCCACAGCCCACAGGCTGTGCGTCAATGACGCTTCGTCCTCCTGCGGCAAAATATGTCTTCAGTTCCTTCACTGTTTTTCCATAATCATCCAAAATCAAGGATGGAACTTTCTCTCCTGAAATGCCGCGTGCAACAAACAGATGCTCATGGCACTGACAATAGCCAAGTGCATCGGGATCGATGTCTCCTGCTACCGTTCTTACAACTCTTTTTATCATCGTTTCCACCTTTACCTGTTTACCTGAAATCTACATTCTTTTCCGGACAGCACCTCAAGTAAATTCGCAGCGGAAAGATTGGCCATGTTTTCCGTCGCTTCCTTTGTGTGAGCTGCCGTATGAGGAGTCACAACGACATTGTCAAGCGCAAACAGAGGGGAATCCGTCGGCGGTTCCTTTTCAAATACGTCTATTCCCAGGCCGCCAAGTCTTCCCGTTTTCAGGGCTTCATACGCAGCATCCTCATCAATGATTCCACCGCGGGAAGTGTTAACCAGAATAGCAGTAGGCTTCATTCGTGCAATAACCGTTTCATTCATCACATGTTTCGTATCAGGAGTCAGAGGCAGGTGAAGGCTGATGACGTCTGATTCTTTAACGACTTCGTCGAATGCGGCAACTCTTATATTATTTGCCGCAGCATAATCCATATCCATATACGGATCATATGCCATAACAGTCATTCCAAATCCCTGTGCATACCTAGCTACATTTTTACCGACAGCACCCAGCCCCATGACGCCCATGACCTTGCCGCCCAGTTCAATTCCCGAAGAGCGGATCCACTTCCCCTCCCGGGTCATTCTGTCCAGCATCGGGACATGTCTTGCAAGTGATAAAACCAGCGTCATTGCGAGTTCTGCTACTGCTGCGGCATTGACTCCGGGTGTATTAGTTACAATGATACCTTTGTCTTTTGCTGCCTGCAGGTCTACACGGTCATAACCGACTCCATAACGGGATATCACTTTCAGTTTGCTGCATGATGCAAGCACTTTTTCCGTTATATAATCCAGCCCTGCCAAATATCCATCACAATCCCCAAGCAGAGGTAATAATTCATCCTCCGTCAGAGGTCTTCCCAGTGGATTGAATACCAGTTCATAGGAGGCCGCTCTCAGCATATCAAGTGCATCACTTTTTTTATCTTTCGTCAGAGATGTAGGTGTCACTAATATTTTCATATTGTCAATCTTCTCCTTCTGGTATCAGGCGTAAATCCTTCATTACTTTCCGTATACAGGCAAGTCGTCCAAATCAAAGGGAACGCACCTCTGAAGTTCGGGAAGCAATAGCTGTCTCACCATCAATAACCGTGAAAACCACTCCGGTTTCGGTCTTAGAAAAGGCGCTGACCTTACTTAGTCCATTAGCTTCGAGTTCGTCATTGCGACCGCGCAAAAGTGAAGTCGACGGCATAACACCAAGTGCATAATCCCCGGATCCCATTGATTTCCATTCAACCAAATAATGCATCGCTGCCTTGAAATAGGAAAGTTCAACTGCCAGATTCAACTTGTGATTTATGATCAGGGCATGGCAGCGGCCATTGTCATCGGCAGGTACATCGTGGAAATAAAGATGTTCCTCAAAGTCATCTATCGGAGCTGTCATAGAGAAGCGTTCGTTAAAATAATTAATGGACGATTCAGTCCACGCTGTCGAAACGGTTCTCCCTGATACGACAATTTCGGTCCCTTCATCGAGGAAAGGGTACCCGAAATTGATATGGTACATCATGGAATACAGCGTATCCCGGCAGGTCTCATTCTCCATAATGTCAGCCAGAGTAATGCTGTTGGAATTCAGTTCCGTTGTGATCGTTCTGGATAAGGTTAAATTATGGCTGAACAGTCTTGATTCCCTTGTTTTACCTGACACCTCGAAAATGTAGTGCCCATCGTCATTAAAACATGCCTTTGTGCTGACGTTTTCTGCACTCATCGCATGGATTCTGCCGTGCAGCGGCTGAAAGAGACCTTCCGCATCGTTTTCCGGACCGCAATTCTGTAAGCCGGAAGTGTAAAGCATGCCGCCGGAATTCTGGCCGAGGAACTCGTTATGCGTATGGCTTACACGTTCAGGTGATGTCAGGCCGTTTTTGTAAAAAAAAGACAGATTGATACCCTTATATTCGAGATTATAAATATCCATGTTTCGGCCCGGCAAGACAGTAAAGTCAAGTCCTGAACCATTACGGACCCGAACAGCAGGGATTCCTCTTGCATTGCCATCTTCATATACAAAACGCGTAAGACCTGCTACTTGAGCAATCAGTCCCGTATGGCGGAGCATTTCCTTCTTGGATAAATCCGCAAATTCATTCATGTGAAGTTTTCCTTTCTATTTCAGATCCTGTTATCAGAAAACACGGAAGACCGCTTCCCATTCCTTCAGCTTTTCATCAACTTCAGACCGGAAAGGCATTGAAGGGGCCGTGCCGAATTTTGTACAGGACAAGCCGGCTACAACACTTCCGAATATCACGGCTTTGAAAAAATCCTGTCCTTCAGCAAGAGCAACAACAAAGCCTCCGCTGAATGCATCGCCCGCTCCGGTGGTATCAACTGGAATTACCGGCGAAATAGGAACCTGTACATCTCTTATACCGTCATTTGCATAAACGCCGTTCTTACCCCAGGTAATTACGACTTTTTTGACGCCCTTACTGAAAAATACAGCAGCTGCTGCCCTGCAGTCTTTCAGCGTCTTTATCGGAATCCCCGTCATAAGTTCCGCTTCCACTTCATTGGGCGTCACAATGTCAGTCATAGCGAGAAGTTCATCCGAGACCGGCTGTACCGGTGCCGTATTCAAAACAACGGTAACACCACTTTTATATGCAATTTCAATCGCTTTTTCGGTAGCCTGCATGTTGATTTCAAGTTGGGTCAGTAGTATGGCGGAACCTTCAATAACAGACCTCGCCTTTTCAATTTCTTCAGGCAAAATATTGTTGCAGGCTCCGGGAACAACAAGAATACTGTTGGCACTTTCATCATCGACCATTATGAGTGC
>DIEQ01000114.1:45374-54916 GCA_002418705.1 Mageeibacillus sp. UBA5770
TCCTGGAAAATCAGATCGGAATATAGACCTTCCCTTTTGAAATTGTCATTCGCAATTTTCCCGAAAACATCTTTCCCAACCTTTGTAACCATAGTCACGTCTCCGCCGGCCCGCTTGGCAGCGACTCCCTGATTGGACCCTTTTCCGCCCGGACCGAGTTTGAACATGGAACCTATGACGGTTTCCCCCTTGACTGGCAGATGAGGAGCCATTGAAGTCAGATCGACTACAAAACTTCCCAATATACATATTTTTTTATTATTCATATTGAATCGCCTCTGAATGTTGCTTGTATTTTCGGTTCATTTCGCAAATATATCATCAATTCGTGTAAGAATTTCCTTACTTAATACAACATCTCCAGCCGCAGCACTGCTGATTGAATAAGCGGGAGTCCGGCTGCCGACTATAATAGAAGTAACAACAGGATTTGCAATCAGCCAGCCCAGAGAGATTTCAAGAAGCGTATATCCGGTCTCGTTTGCAAGTGCCTGAAGTTTTTCAACTATGACCAATTTATGATCCAATGCTTCCCCGACAATTTCAGGATTCGACAGGCGCATATCCGTTGCCTTAAGCTGCTTATCCCGCCCTTTGAAAAATCTGCCGGATAATACACCCTGGCACAGCGGACTGTAAGGAATAAAGGCCATCCCCTGCTCCTTGCAATAAGGAATAACTTCATCTTCCGACTTATATTCCAGGGGAATCCCACAATAGGATTCACTATTGCGGTCAAAAAGGTTATACAACCCTTGATGGGATGCAATCGGTGCTGTTTTAGCTGCCTGTCGGCATTCTGCTACAGAGAAGTTGGATGCACCAATATATCGGATCTTTCCTTGTTCAACTAAGCGGTTCAACGCGTCCATTGATTCATCAATGGAAATATTCGCATCTGGCCAATGCATCTGATACAAGTCGATACATTCAATATCCAGTCTTTTAAGACTTAACTCAACTTCTTCAAAAATGCTTTTACGCGAAAGATCATTTTTTGTAGGTCCATCTTTCTCCGACCAGCGCAAACCGCATTTGGTTCCTATAAACACCTGGCTGCGTTTACCGTGGATCGCCTTCCCGAGCAGTACTTCCGATTCGCCATATCCATAAACCGGTGCAACATCAAAGTAATTGATTCCGCAGTCAATAGCAGTCTCAATCGCACGGACAGAATCAACTGTACTGGCATCGCTCCAATTGTATGCGGCTGTCGACCAACAGCCGAATCCGATCACCGATAACTTTTCTGGAATTTGTTTGGTTGTACGATATATCATTATTTTTTTCTCCTCTTGTCAAGCAGTACGGCACCAATGATAAGCAGACCAATAACAACCTCCATAATGAAGGCGTTGATTCCCAGCAAGTTTCCACCGTTACGAAGTGTCTGCATAATAATTGCGCCAAGCACGGTACCAATGATGGTACCTTCAGCACCGGCTAAGCTCGCTCCGCCAATAACAGCTGATGCGATCGCATCAGTCTCATATCCAACACCGCCTGTTGGAACGCCATTACCAAGCCGAGCTGTCATCATAACGCCGGCAATTGCGCACATGAGCGCACTGAAAGTATAAACACCATATGTGGTCAATCGAACATTTATACCAGACAAACGAGAGGCCTCGATGTTGCTTCCGATTGCATAATTATTTCTTCCGAAAGTTGTGAATTTAAGCATCAGCGCTGTGATGATAATCAGAATAATCCATATAAGTGTCAGACCGGGAATACCAAAGTATGATACATTTGCAAAATTCGTGAAAGCTTTGGGAAGTCCCGCAACCATTCGAGCGTTTGTTGTCAGCATAATGAGTCCGCGCAGGGCAGTATTGCAGCCGAGGGTCGCGATAAACGGCGGTACTTTTCCGTCATAAATAACAATTCCGTTAAAAACACCTACAAGTGTCGACAAGAGAATTGCCAGACCGATTGCAGCCGGTACACTCATACCGCTGGACGACATAAAAGTCGCGCACAGAACGCCGCTGAAACCGACAATGGAACCGACAGACAAATCGATACCTGCAGAAATAATGACTACCGTCATACCTAATGCAACAACACCGTTAATGGATGTCTGACGAAGAAGATTTGAAATATTCTTACCAGACAGGAAATTCGGTGATACTATACTTAATACAATAAACATAAGAACAAGTACGACCACGAGCAGGAGTGCTGTTGATATACTTTTCTTCTTAAATTCGTTTCTGTTTTTTATAAATTTATCCAGCATACTTTTCCTCCCATAAAACTAATTATGAATCACACGATACCGGAAGCCATACGAACAAGACGTTCCTCATCCATATAACCATCTTTCTCAAATTCTTCGCGCCCAACAATCCCTATCCTCTTTCCTTCAGACATGACAAGGATACGGTCTGCCAGACCCATTACTTCAGGCAGATAGGACGACACAATTATGATTGCCGCACCTTTTCGAAGTAGTTCTTCAACCAGATGATAAATCTCAACTTTCGCACCGACATCAACACCAACAGTTGGTTCATCAAAAATAAATATATCGCTTTGACACGCAAGCCATTTAGCTACAACCACTTTTTGTTGATTTCCACCGGAGAGGTTACTAATTCGCTGCTGGATTGACGGCGTCTTAATTCTGATTTCATTTCGAAAATGTTCGGCGCGTTCTCTTTCCCTTTTGAGATTAATTAAACCTGCACGGCTGATTTTTTCATAAGATGCAAGATTAATATTAGTTGCTATTGAAAGATTCATGCCAAGGCCCTGGTGTTTACGATCTTCTGTCAAAAAAGCAATGCCTTTTTGAATTGACGATTTGGGGTTATGAATTTTGACATTCTTTCCGTCAATAAGAATTTCACCTTTGTCAAATTTATCCGCCCCTGTTATGCAGCGCATAATTTCAGTACGACCTGAGCCAATCAATCCATAGAAGCCCAGAATTTCTCCCTTATGAACTGCAAAATTAATGTTATCAAAGACTCCATTTCGCGTTAATTTCTTTACCTCAAGGGCAACCTCTCGTGGCTGTGCGTGTTCAATACTAAACATTTCTTCTAATTTTCGACCGACCATCATTGAAATCAATGTATTTTCATCAACGGAATTAACAGGTACAGAATCTACATAACCACCGTCTTTGAGTACCGTAACCGTATCGCACAATTCAAAAATTTCTTCCATACGATGCGATATATATATAATTCCGCATCCTTGTTCTTTGAGATCACGAATAAGTCTAAAAAGGATTCCAACTTCCTCAGTAGCTAATAATGCAGTTGGCTCATCAAAGATAATTACTTTTGCATTTTCATGAATGATTTTAGCAATAGAGACCATTTCCTGCATTCCAACGGTAAGATCTTTGACTTTACTGCGCGGATCTACATTGATATTTAATGACTCCAGTGTTTCTGCTGTCACCTTGTAGACCTTTTTCCACTGAATAACACCATTCTTATATGGTAATTTTCCAAGAAAAAAGTTCTCCCCGACGGATAAATGAGGTGCCATCATAACGTCCTGATAAACAGCACCAATGCCTAGCGCTTTCGCTTCAGCAGGATTACTGATATGCGTTTGTTTGCCTTCCAGGTACATAGCTCCGCCGGAATCCATCTGATGTGCGCCGGTCAGAACTTTAATAAGTGTCGACTTACCGGCACCATTTTCTCCAACCAATGCATGAATCTCTCCTGCTCGAACAGTCAATTTGACATCATTCAGAGCTTTTACACCAGGAAAAGTTTTAGAAACATTTTCAACTCTAATGAGTTCGCGACCAATTTCCAAACTCAACCCCTCCTTTGTGAAACATTTGTGTTTTACTTGCATATTACTGTTACATTCATAAAACTCGGGGAATAGCTTGAGCCATCCCCCGAGTCTCTCAGCGCTTCAGATGACAATATTAATACATGACTCATCAATCATTTTCATAAAGTAGTGCAGATCAAATTCATTATTTCTTGAGTGTATAAGGATCGAGAAGACCTTTGATTGCTTCATCGTTCATGTTGGCTGCTGTAACAAGTGTTGCACCGGTATCAACTTTTGCGGGGATTTCCTTGCCCATCAGCTTCTGGAATGCATAGTCAACACCTTTGTAGCCCATACCATATGGATCCTGAAGAACAAGAGCCTTAATGTTGCCGTCAGTCAGACCAGAAATTTCTTCAGGGTCAGAGTCAAATGCAATGCAAATTACACTGTCTGCTACATCAAGCTGTCCGATAACACGGGAAGTACCTGAGCCACCAGTATTGTTGTCAGCAAAAATACCAATAAGGTTGTCGTTTGCAGTCAATAGATCTTCTGCAGCACTCATAGCTTTGGTCATATCATTGTCAATGTATCGAGTCTCAAGAACTTCTAAACCAGGGGCGATTTCTGCAATTTTGTCAGCAAAACCCTGATCTCTGTCTGTAAGTACCTGGACGCCGGCCATCGCAGAAATTACTGCTACTGCCTTGCCGGAGAGATCGTCACCATAAACCGCCTTGAGTTCTTCAACCATCTTCACAGCTGCCATTCCGCCGCCAACGACGTTATCAGTAGCAAGGAAGGAATCAACTTTGTCCGTCATAACTTTGTTGTCGATTGTAATGACCGGGATTCCCTTGGCATATGCTTCCTCGATTGCAGGAACAGTAGCATCAGAACTCGTTGATGCAATTACAATTGCATCAGGGCCAGAAGCAATAACATCTTCCAAAATGGAAACTTGCTGATCAATATCAGCTTCAGCTGGAGGTCCATATGTGGTAATATGGACGCGGTCGGGAAATTCAATGCCGTAATTGCTTGCACCGACCAGGACATATTGCCAAAAATCAGAGCTTGTTGCTTTGATGATGACGGCAATTTCAAACGGGCCTTCTGCGGTTGCTGCAGTCGTATCTGCAGCAACTGCAGTTGTGTCTTCCGCTGCTGCGGTAGTAACAGCGGCGCCTTTTGTTGTTGTAGTTGTTGTGTCAGCGGTTGAACTGCATGCAGCCAGACTTATTACCATGGCAATTGACAGGATCAATGATAGAAATTTTTTCATGTTTTCTCCTCCGAAGTTTTCATTTTTTTGTTAATTGTTAAATGATTGAATTGATAAGCACATGCACAAAATTGATTTTCATCACCCCTTTCGGTTGTATATGCTCAAATAATTAATAGTTCCGATCCCATTAATTTCAAATATGGCTGAACAATTGTCTGAGTTCTCTCCCTGTCAGGGTTTTCAATTCTTTTCAGAAGTAAATTCATCGCACTCGTTCCCATACTGAGCACATCTCTTTCGACGTAGCTGAATTTCTGAGCGAGAATTTCTATTCCGTCCACTTTATCAAAGCCAATGTACGCTATGTCCTGAGGTATATTCATACCCTTTTCAAATACCGCTGTAAGAAATCCCGCACTGCTCGCATTGTTACTGACAAAAAAAGCTGTTGGTCTCACTTTTTCATTTAGCATCTCCTTTGTTTTGCTGTATGAAATGTCTTTGTCAAATTTTCCTTCAAGAATAAATTTCTTGTGTAAAGTAATATTGTTATCATTAAGAGCTTGCTTATAGCCATAGAACCTTTCACGTCCGATCGAAAGATTAAGGTCGCCTGCCACAATTCCAATTTTGCGGTGTCCGGCTTTGATTAGAGCTTCGGTGGCCATATATGCACCTTTAAAGTTGTTTGAGTAAACCCCATCAAAATGCATACTATCAAACTCGCGGTCTAGTATTACAACAGGGGCTCCTATATCGGAAAGCAAAGTATGGATAACATCGTCGTATTCACTACTCTTGTAATCAATTGCAGGCGTATATACAAGTCCTCTAACACGTTGTCTGCGTAGGAGCTTTAGTGCTTTCATATCCTTTTCCGCATTGTTGTCCGTATTACAATAGATAAGCGTCAGATTGTTTGCGTCAACCACATTAGTTATTCCCTTTAAAATTTCCCCGAAAAACGGGTTGCCTGTTTCCGGAATGACAACGCCAATAGTATCGTTCTCCTGCTTCGAAAGGTTTCTGGCCGTTGAGGAAGGCGTATAGGAGTTTTCGCGAATGATCTTTTTTACTTTATTCCGTGTTTCTTCACTAACATACCCTGTCGAGTTCAGCACACGTGATACTGTTGCTTTACTTACATTCGCTAGGTTTGCAATTTCAGATATTGTAATATTTTTCAATCGTCTTTCCCTCCTATTCATTTTTATGGTACCGGTTTCTTATAAGATAATGCACAAACAAACTCTCTTTACTGCTATATTTTATTGCATATTTCTAAATATTTGCTTGATTTTTTTAGTTTTATTTGTTTTTGATACCGTTGTTATTGATTTTCCTTATATTTGAAACCTCAGATTCATAATTTCGGGGTTTTCATTGTTATTTTCAATCATTTCAATCAAATATTATTCATATTGTCTTCTCTATTCGTGTGGAACCGGTTCCCTGTTATGCACATTGTACTTCCGCCTCCATGCAATGTCAATAAGTATTTAATTATTTTTATACTCAAATTATAACTGAGTAGGTTCGAGTTTTTTAAGTTTATGGCATACCTGTATCCGTCAGGTCAACAGAATACCTGGCTGACCGGCATAAGATTTCAGCTGCACAAAATCAAGTTGACTCCAGCACGTTTCTAGCTTAGTTTAATAGTACAAATGGAAAAGTTCGCATAATCACGGAGGCATATTTTGAAATTACAATTGGCATTGGATTTAGTTACTTTTGAAGAAGCAGTTGCCATTATCAGCGAATCCAAAGAATTTATTGACATTATTGAAATTGGAACCCCGCTGATTATAAAGGAAGGCATTTCCATAGTTAAGAGAATTCATGACCTATTCCCTGATAAGATTATTCTTGCGGATGTTAAGATCATGGACGGAGGAAAGGAAGAAGCAACATATGCATTTGATGCTGGTGCTGATATTGTTACCGTACTTGCTGCCGCTGAAGACGCTACCATTAGTAATGTTGTGAAAATTGCCAGGGTACGAGGCAAAAAAACTATGGCGGATATGATCGCTGTCAGGGACATCATTGCACGCGCTTCGCAGATAGACCTGTTAGGTGTTGATTATCTTTGTGTTCATACCGCTTTTGATATCCAATATACACAGAAAAATCCGTTGGACGAGCTTCTGCTGCTTCAATCCGTGATAAGCAAATCAAAAACCGCCGTTGCAGGTGGAGTTAATTTAAAAACAGCACCTGAAACAATCAGATCAAAGCCTGAAATTATCATCGTTGGAGGAGCAATAACCTCTTCCACCAATAAAAAAGAAACCGCTGCCACATTTAAAAGAATGATAGATGAAATGCAGGGTGAGTAATATGAACGTATCTGAATTATGTGCAAAAATCACTGCAGAACTGCATGAAGTGCTTAGCTCCATTGACCCGCAGGAACCCCAAGAGCTGATATCTCAAATTCAAAAGGCAAAACGAATTTTTATTGCAGGAGCCGGACGATCTAAATTGATACTTAGTGCATTTGCCATGCGGCTGATGCAGATTGGTTTCAACGTATACGTAGTGGGGGAAATAGTAACTCCGGCTATTTGCCCCGGTGACCTTCTGATTATCGGATCAGGTTCAGGAAAGACAAAGAGTCTAGTTCTTCATGCTCAGACAGCAATAAACCTCGGCGTTACTGTATTCCTGATTACCACAAATCGATCGTCGACTCTCGCATCCATATCTGACTTTAGCCTTACCTTACCAGTTGCACGTGATAAAAAAAGCGAAAAATATATTTCTTTTCAGCCAGGTGCAAGCGCATTTGAGCAATCCCTGATGATTTTCCTGGATGCTGTTATTTTAAAAATAATGGAAACATCCGATCCTGATATTTCAGTTAAGACGCTTCATGCAAATTTGGAATGAAATCCCTTATGCCTGTAAATTAACACGATATATTTCAACAGCATAAAACTCATCAAATCAATAACCTTTTGATTAAAGATTAGAAGGTTGTTGATCCGACCTGAAAGGCAGGCATCGAAAAACACGCCGGAAAATATCCAGGCTTCTATACCCTTAAATATTTTTGACTGTCAATCTATTTATATAATTTAATAATAATTTGATTTATGCGATCCTAATCTTGGCTATGGATCTCCTATCTCGATTGCGCTGAGCTGCAAGTTCATTTTCTTGTCTTCCATCATATGCATATGTAAAGTTAATCAACAATCCATTCTATTCCCTAATTGAATTGATCACTAAAAATCCATGTATTTTAGTGGTCATTCTCGATCAAGTTCAGATCGGACAATTTCAATAAAACCACCAAGGTATTTTATACCCTAGCGGTTTGCAGACAATGATTTTCTTACTGCTATTTAGGCGGCATTTGATCAATCCACCTTGCCAGCGCTGCGTAGGTATCAGAAAACGCCTGAATGCGCTTCCCCGCAATGCGATACACTTCTAAATCATCCCGTTTCCCAATAACAATAATTTCGATAACCTCGATTTCATCTTCCCTGTTTTCTCGGAAGATAATGCGAAGTCCTAGTTTCCTGTTTTTGAGTTTTTTATATCCATGGAGATTTGCGGCCTCATGGTTACCCAGTGGTTCACCAATTTCTCCTCCGCGTTCTTCCAGACGTTCGAGAGCAGCTCTGACCCATTTCTTTTGAGATCCATCCAGAGCAATATAATCATCATTTGCTTCCTTGAGAAATCGCAGCTTTGGCATCAGTCAAATAACTCCTCATCCGACATCCCTATATAAGGGTTATCTTCACTTTCTTCTTTGGTTCCCAAAACCTGTTCAGATGTCAGCCAGATCTTGTTGTCATTACTTAACCGGCTTGCAGCCTTCGCATAAAGTGCCTCATCTTCAAGCAATTCAATTTCCTTCATGACGGTTTCGATCATGGTCCTTGTATCAACTAAAACGGTTTTGTAGTATTCATAGGACATTAAAACTGCTTCCGGGGTGTTATGATTTAAAACGAATGCCGGTTCGTTTTCCTTTTCAATTTCTTTTATGACCTTGGAGTAGTCTCGTTTTATTTCCGAGACAGATTTGGTAATCATATCGAAAAACGGCATCTTTGGCACTCTGGACGTTGAGTTTGTTTTCATATCTATTCCTTCCTTGTACGATAAATTCAATGTATCTATCAGTTGGGCTATCTGCTGAATCTCATATTTTTCTATTTTAAAATAGGTCGCACTCGCGTATTAGCTTTACTTATTGATGAAAGTATAACATGTTTTCACTTTTATTTCACTTTTTTATCACTTTTCTTATGTTAATTAATAAATCGGCAAATTTTGGGGGCGAGAATAATGAGCGATCGGTTGAAATAAGCAGCCGACAGGAGCTAAAAAACAGGCGGTTTTTATGCTTATTAATTGATAAGATTATTTCCAACTGCACCCGACCCCAAAAATTACCCCTGAAAAACGCCCTCTTTTGAGACTGAAAAATCCCCCAAAACCCTACAGGCTCTAGGAGATTTCATGGTGGGAACTACAGGACTCGGACCTGCGACCCCATGCGTGTGAAGCATGTGCTCTCCCAGCTGAGCTAAGC
>DIEQ01000002.1 GCA_002418705.1 Mageeibacillus sp. UBA5770
CGGTCAGTCGGAGGACAGGAACTCATATCAGCCGCAACGCCCCAAAAATTTGTTTTTCGAAAATTGATTTTCATATTCACCTCAGGTCAGAGAATGTGCTAAAGTAGTTATGTGCACTTTACCATGTAAACTCTGAATACAAAAGCCTTTTGAGAAATTCACCATGCTTTACCGGAATAGTATACATATTTTACACAAAAGTGCTTATGCCAGGCCAACTTTTCATGCAGTTTTGCATGATTCAAAAAGCAAACGAAAAGTGCTATATTAGATGCTGCATGCGAATCTTCATCGATCCGTATGACTTATCTAATGTGCTGTCGGGGGAATCCATGCCAACACAGTCTCGTTACTCGGAATCAAAGGAGAGTTCCAGCCCGGATAATCAGGGTTATATTTTCGAACCCTTTGGTCCGATAGGAATTATCTGCCATACAACCAACACCGAATTTGTCAGGCAAGTTAATGATATTCTTCATGAAAAGCGCCTGCGCCGTCAAAACGCAAACAGCAATCCATATGTACGCAGCGTCGGATACCTTCGTGACGATTATTTAATACAGTCACAGATCGTTCGCTTTGCAACCGGCGAGGGCAAGGTTACACTGAATCAAACCGTTCGCGGACACGATATATTTATTATTACGGATGTACTGTCTCATCAGGCATCCTTTTCTATTTTCGGCGAAGAGCACTGGGCCAGCCCGGATGATCATTTCCGCGATCTTCTTCGCATCATTATGGCAGTCAGCGGCAAAGCCAGACGCATCAACGTCATAATGCCTTTCCTTTATGAAGGCCGCCAGGACGTCCGTACATCACGTGAATCCCTTGACTGCGCGTCCATGCTGCAGCAGCTGTACAAGCTCGGTGTTGCGAATATGATTACTTTTGACCCGCATGACGGCCGCGTTGCCAATGCAGTCCCTCTCATGGGATTTGAGACGCCGAAGTCAGCCTACAAGATCATCAGCACACTTATTTCGGTCAACAACAATCTTCGCATCAACCGGGAATCCATGATGGTTGTAAGTCCCGATGAGACCGGTGTCTCCGCAGCCGTCTTCTACTCCTCCGTCCTCGGACTGCCTCTTGGTATTTTTTACAGAAGGCTCGACTATGCCGTCTCTGTAAACGGAAACCATCCGATAAAGGAGATTCAGTTCCTTGGCGAATCCTGTGTCGGCAAAGATATTCTTATCGTCGATGACATGATTAATTCCTGCAGGACGATGATCGAGACAGCTCAGTTCATGAAGGACAAAGGCGCGAAAGACATCTATTGTGCAGCCCCGTTCGGACTGTTTACCAATGGAGTAGAAGATATGCAGGCAGCAGTCGATAAAGGCGTCATCAAACAGGTTCTCTGTACAAATTTAATTTACAGAAGACCCGAACTCCTTGCTGCACCCTGGTATGTCGATGTAAACATGACACCTTTTGTGGCCCGTCTCATTGACGCCATCAACGTTGATGAGTCCTTAGGACATCTCTTTAATCCCGGATTTAGAATTTCCGATCTGCTCGGGCAGATCCGCATCGGCGAAATTTTCGAAGAGTGACATTCGTTTGAATCACACGAGGAGGACTAGAAATGATTTCAATTCCATCTGCTGCTGACGAGAAAGCATACTCACGGTACAACCAATACGGTGACAATCCCATGGCACCCGTTGGACCTGTTGGAATTATTCCTCTTAAGGGAAGCATGGATTTTTCGGAGAATGTTAATTATTATCTGAATAAAAGAAGATCTGAATATCAGGAGCAGCTGCTTGTCAGCAGATATCCGGGATTTTTCAGAAGTGATTACCGCATCGGCGTCGACAATACACGCTTCTCTTCCGGAGAAGGCAAAGCCGTAATCTCACATTCCGTCCGCGGTCATGATCTCTTTATTATCAGCGATGTCGTCAACTTTTCCTGTACATATAATATGTTCGGCAAAGTCAACCACATGAGTCCCGACGATCACTATCAGGATCTCAAACGTGTCATTCTTGCGTGTTCCGGAAAAGCAAGGCGTGTGAACGTAATTATGCCTTTCCTATATGAAAGCCGCCAGCACAAGAGAAATGCCAGGGAATCCCTTGACTGTGCATTTGCGCTTGAAGAACTTTACGGACTCGGCGTCGAGAATATTATCACTTTCGACGCACATGACGAGCGTGTCGCCAATGCGATACCTACATCCGGCTTTGAGAGTCTTTCCGCTAATTATCAGATCATTAAAGCCATGTTCCGATCCATACCTGACCTGAATTTTTCCAACGGCAAATTTATGGTCGTCAGCCCTGACGAGGGCGGTATCACAAGAGCTATGTATTTTGCATCCATTCTGGGAGTTCCTCTCGGAACTTTCTATAAGAGAAGAGATTACACGCAGGTCGTTAACGGCCGCAATCCAATCGTTGCGCATGAATTCCTCGGCGATTCAGTCGAAGGAATGGATATTCTCATTGTCGATGATATGATTTCTTCGGGAGATTCCATGTTGGATATCGGAAGAGAAATGAAGTCGCGGGGGGCCAGGAATATTTTCTGTGCCGTGACTTTCGGTCTCTTCACAGAAGGAATCGAGCATTTCGACAAGGCATATGAGGAAGGCATCATCACGAAGGTGTTTGCCACCAATCTCGTTTACAGGAGACCGGAGCTGTTAGAGGCACCATGGTTCTGTGATGTAAATATGGCCAAATTTGTTGCGCTTCTGATTGATGCCATCAACCATGATTCCTCTTTATCTAATCTGATAAACCCGACAGAAAAGATTAAGAGCCTTCTTGCAACCATGGAGTAATTCAGACCGAAGCGCCGTCACACAGGGAGGTACGTGCGATGAGTGAAGTCCTTAAGGAGATTTTCAACGGTATTGTTTTCTTCGGTCAGGGTGATAACTGGAAAGCTTTGATAATGTATGTTATCGGTGCTGTTCTGATTTATCTTGCCATCAAAAAAGAGTATGAACCCGCCCTTCTCCTTCCAATCGGTTTCGGTGCTATTCTTGTCAATCTGCCTTTGAGTATTGCGGGAATACCAACTGATATCATGGGAGTTGCAGATCTTGATCCGGCACATTTCGGATTTTTGAAAATTCTGTTTAATGCGGGTATTGCAACAGAACTTTTCCCAATCCTGATCTTCGTGGCTATAGGCGCAATGATCGACTTTACTCCGCTCTTCAAAAATCCCTTTATGATCTTCTTCGGCGCAGCCGCTCAGTTTGGAATATTTGCAACATTTTTTGCCACACTGATGCTTCTCCCCATGTTGGGCGTAACGGGTAATAATGCATTGACTCTGGCTTCTGCCATCGGAATCATTGGTGCGGCTGATGGTCCTACCACACTCTTTGTGGCCGGGCATTATAACCTTACCACCTATCTCGGACCGATTTCCGTTGCCGCCTATTCATACATGTCACTGGTTCCGATCATCCAGCCGCCTGTCATACGTCTGTTGACATCTAAAAAAGAGCGTATGATCCGTATGGAATATCATGAAGAACCTGTATCAAAAACAATAAAAATTCTATTCCCTATCGTTGTCACAATGATCGCCGGTATTATCGTTCCCATGAGTGTTCCGCTTGTCGGGTCACTCATGTTCGGCAACCTGATCCGGGAATGCGGTGTTCTTGAGAATCTCTCTCAGACTGCACAGCATGAGCTTGCCAATCTGATCACTCTGCTTTTGGGAATTACGATCGGGTCCACGATGGTTGCTGATCAGTTTATCAACCCTGTAACCGGTCTTATCCTTCTTTTCGGACTGTTTGCCTTTATATTTGATACAGCCGGCGGAGTACTCTTTGCAAAATTCCTCAACCTTTTCCTGAAGAAAAAACTCAATCCGATGATCGGTGCTGCCGGTATCTCTGCTTTCCCGATGTCGGCACGTGTTATACAGAAAATGGCAAAAAAAGAAGATCCCACCAATTTTATCCTGATGCAGGCAATCAGTGCCAACGCAGCCGGCCAGCTTGGTTCTATCGTTGCCGGCGGCCTGGTTATTGCACTTGTTGATCTGCTGATAAAATTCAACTAGCAGGAGGTATCAGATATGACACTTAACTCAATTCTTTTATCAGGTATTTTCTCGATTTCAAACCTGCAGGATCCAAATACGGAGATGTGGATTAAGGGACTGTTCGTAGTTATTGTTGGCCTGGTCGGTGTATTTCTTGTTCTTTTTCTGTTCTTTCTGACGATCAATGCACTCCAGAAAATATCCGATGCTCTTACCCGTATGAAAACAAAAAAGGAGTCCTGATTTGTTTTTCATTCTTTTATAAACGTTGAATACTGATTTTTCTTAAAAGAAGAGCATTTGCCTCAAGGCAAATGCTCTTCTTTTTGGTATACTTAGACAGGTCAAAAAGATTAGGAAGAAGGACAATATGGCTTCTGCAAATAAAAAATCCGGCAATTCAACAGCGAACCGAGCCGCAGGCACTAGAAGACGAACGACGTCCGGCGCCTCTGGTTCACGTCCGCATTCGAGGAAAACTGTTAAAAAGACACCGCTTCTGACTGTACTCAAAGACAGTCCTCCCGGTCGTTTTTTGCTGCTGTTTATCGCTGTTGTAAGCGTTCTGGGACTCGATTTCCTCTTCTCCCTTAATAAATTCGACCGTTTCTTCCTGCTGCTGGGAATTGAACTGATCGCTGCTGTATTAATCGGGTGGATCCGGTTTGTATTACGCGGGCGCATCGACGATAACGACTGAGGTACTTCATGTCACTAGATGGAATTACGACACATTTCCTTGCCAGAGAATTGAATGAACGTCTTATTGGCGGACGTATTGATAAAATCTATCAGCCTGACCGGTACGATATAATTCTTCTTATCAGACAGGAATCAAAGAATTACCGTGTGCTGATGTCAGCAAATCCATCCGGTCCGCGCATCCATATAAGTATATCCAACCGCGAAAACCCGGCGCTTGCCCCCTCCTTCTGCATGCTTCTGCGAAAGCATCTTGCAGGGGCCCGTATTACGGGCATTTCGTCGCCCTCTTTTGAGCGGATCATTGAAATATCCATTTCTACAACCGACGAACTCGGCGACAGAAAAGATAAACGGCTGATCATCGAAATGATGGGCCGCTACAGCAACATCATCCTGGTGAATGCAGAGAACCGAATCTTTGACAGCCTGCTGCACGTTGACTCCCAGATGAGCCGGGTCCGCGAAGTCATGCCGGCGCGCCCCTACGTCTATCCTCCTTTTCAAGGCAAGCTCACACCGGCTGAAGCACTTGAACTTCTGAAGAAGGGCGAACTCCCGATTCTTGCAGAAGCCGCAAACAGACCTCTCGAAAAATCCCTTCAGGAGTCCCTTATGGGCTTCTCACCGCTGCTCTCCCGCGAGATCTGCTACCTTTCCACAGTCGATGCGAGGAAAGGGATCCGCCAGCTCCTTCCCGATGAAAAAACTTCTGTCTGCCTGGCTGCAGAGAATCTTCTCTCAAGAATTGCCGGCGGCCGGATTGAGCCGGCGACCTATTCGACGAAGCCCGATACGGCCCCTTGTGAATTTCATGCATTAATGCTAAAAGATGCCGGCTTCGCCAGGCTCCGCAATTCCATCTCCGAAGCAATGGATGCCGTTTATCAGTTCAAGGACCTGACTGTTGATTTTGAACAAAAAAAACGAAATCTGCTTCAATTCTGCCAGGCATCCCTGCAGCATGCTCTTCGTAAACAAAGTGTTCATCAGAGCGATATTCTTGCATGCCGTGATTTAGAACTGTACCAGAAATCCGGCCAGCTCCTGTTATCGAATCATTATCAGATTCCGTCAGGTGCCTCCTCCTATACAGCAATTGATTATGAATCGTTTGATGATGACAAAAATGAGAGAACTCTCGAAATCCCGATGGATCCGACTCGCACGGTTTCGCAGAATGCCCAGGAATTCTTCAGGCGTTATTCAAAAGCCAAAACCCGCCTTGAATCCGCTTCTGAATTTCTCGCTGAAGATAACCGTGCGGTCGATTATCTTTCTTCGCTCTATCAGGCTATTGAAAGTGCATCTGAAAATGAGGACCTTCTGGCTCTCCGCGAAGAAATGCAGGTCAGCGGTCTCCTTGATCAGGAAGGCAAAGGCCAGCTCAAAAATAACAACGATAAAAAGCGCGGTAATGAAGCAAAATATCATCCGGGCAAATCGAAAACCGGGAGCAGCTCAAGCCGGGCTCTTCGTGCAGCCGGCAAAGCCGCGGCCATGCGTGCTAAAAAGGGATCATCAAAACCGGCAAAATCCGGTTCCGTTTCTCCGACTGATAATTTCAGACGGTACCAGACGACAGACGGCTTAACCATCCTCTGCGGCCGGAACAATATCCAGAACGACTTGCTTACGATGAAGACAGCAGCACCGGAAGACCTGTGGTTTCATGTGCAGAAAATGCCGGGAACACATGTTGTCCTTCGCTGCGGGAAGTCGGAGCCGTCCGAAGATTCAATACTTCAGGCTGCAAGAACAGCCGCGTTCTTTTCACGTACGTGGAGCCGCAACGAAAAAAACAAGGCTTCCGATCCGCGTCAGACGAGGAACGAAAGCCAGGATTTAAGTGAATTAAAAATTGCTGTTGACTACTGTCCTGTAAAAAATGTTAAGAAGCCGGCTAAAGCCAAGCCCGGGATGGTCATTTACGACCATTACAAGACGGTCCTGGTCTCACCGGCTGACCCTTCAAAGCTCTTATAAATCTTAACCCGAAAATCGGATTCCTCAAGGGAAAGGATACATCCGCAGTACTTCTGCCTGTATAACCCATGCTCCCTGGCCATATTTTGTCCCTCGCGGAACCCC
>DIEQ01000028.1 GCA_002418705.1 Mageeibacillus sp. UBA5770
CGCTCTGTTTTTTCTTTCCTTCAATAAGTCCGGCGGAAATTTGAATCGCGTCACGTATGAGCCGGTCCTTTTCCCTGGCGGCATTGATTTCCTGTTCAAGGATAAGAGCCTGCTTCTCAGACTCCTCAATTTCTGTTTCTTTATCCTGAAGACCGGACAGTTCCTCCTCGATCTGCGGGATCAGTCCGCCCGGACCGCGGAGTGCTAAAAGCTTCGATGAGGCTCCGACAAGGCGCGCCTTGATCTGTTCATATGAATATAGCTCATTCCCGGTACCGGCCAGGTTTGCAAGCCTTGCCGAGATATCAGCCGTCTCTTTCTCGGAAGATGAAAAGTTACTTGCCAGCTGTCCGACAAATACCGTATTAATAAATTCGGCTTCACTTATCGCGAAAAGATATTCGCCGACATCACTTTGCGCCAAATCGATCTTCTGCCCGGAGGGAAGAAGCGTAAGCGAAGTCTTGTCGTCGGCTTTTCTCTTAAGGAAGGTCTTTTCAAGAAGATACGTCCTGCCCCCGTGCTGAAACTCGACGGACCCGCCGAAAGACTTGCCGTTCCAGGGTGTGAATTTCCTGCGGTCGTTCTCCTTCATGCGTGAAGAATTCCGCGAAAAGCCGTAAAACATGGCACGGATGAAGGACAGAATCGTACTCTTCCCGAACTCATTGTCTTCGACAAAAAGATTCATGCCCGGATCAAAGGTCAGCGTGACATCCTGAAGCTTTCCAAAAGAGGTTATATGCAGATTATTGATCTTCAGAATAATTCACCTCTCCTTCGAATGCCCGCAGCCCGATTGTCAGCGCCTGTTCGTATTCGGAGGCCTGTGCCGCATCTCCTGCTGACCTTGCGTTTTCCAGCTTTTTGAGCAGGAGATCAGCAAAAACACCCCGCAGGGAAGTCTCACGGCGGAGCTCTTCGGGGTCGTCATATGACTGTGTCTGATCCTTTATACGGACCGCAAAAACGATTTCCGATAAAAATTCACGGAGGCTGACAATATTGGGAGTGAAATCCGGGGGAAGCGATCCTGTAAGTGTTATCCGGAAGGCACTGTGTGCATAATCCGGACCATATTCAGTCCGCAGAAAGGTAATAATTCGTTCTTCAAGCTGCTGCTGCGTGCCGGCACCGTCAACGGAAATGTCCGGGCAGAAATAACTTCTGCGGTTGACAGGGACAAAGGAAAGGTCAGCTGCTCCTTTTGAAAGGGTTCCTGCATATACGCCTCGAGGTCCGGGTTCGTCAAACCCGCGGGCCTCAGGGCATCCCGGATACGCATAAAAAGTATTGATTTCCTTGTGTACTCCACTCTTTTCGTGGACATGGCCGAGTGCGACATAATCAGCGCCGCATCGGGCAATCCAATCCCGGAGCACCGGATTATATGAACGCTTTTCAGCTGCGGTTTCGGCGATTTCGCCGTGCAATAATACGATATGAAGGGTGTCCTTCGGATAGCCGGCGTCTTCGACAGAAAAATCCGGCGGGCAGAGTGTTGCCGGCGCCCTGATCCCCGTAAAAGCCGCTCCCCAGACTACAGCGCAAAGATCCGGAAAGTAAAAAGACGAGAAACCATCTTTGAAAATATAGACATTCCCGGGCCAGACCGATGTCATATAAGGGGAATCCTGGGTATAGGGATCATGATTCCCCGGAGCTATGACAATGATTGTCTCAGGAATTGATCTGAAGCTGTTTATAACAGAGCGCAGCTGATCGCCGGAGAGACGGAGCTGGTCAATCACATCGCCGGCCAAAAGGAGCAGCTGGATTTTATCCTGAAGGCAAAGGTCAATAACGGCACGAAAAGCTGCCTGCTGTTCTCCCTGCCTGATTGCTGCCTTCTGTGCATTCAATGCGGCAAAAGGTGAGCCCAAGTGAAAATCAGCAGCGTGAACCACGCGAATCTTACTCAAACAGTCAGCCATTTCCCGCCCTTTCTCAAAAATACGCCGTCATGCTATAATGATACTCATTCTAGCATGACAAAAAAACATACTCAAGTAATAATAATATTGTTTTAGAAATAATTATCAGCCAAATATAGTCCCGCGATTTTTGCAGTATAAACGTTTTGATAATTCATTATATCTGAAAGATCTTGCCTTGTGGAGGACTTATGCCGTCACGCGAAAAAAATGAAAAGCGAATATTTATTAACGCTACTGTCCGATTAGTGGTACTCGCACTCGGATTATGCCTCCAGCTAGCGCTTGCAATCGCTCTTTCGTTCTTTTTGGAGAGAACATCCGTTACAGTTTTGGTTCTGATGTATGTTATAGCCTCGATGGCTTTCGTATATGTTTCCGCACATCACGACAATCCTTCAACACGGCCATTCTGGCTGCTGCTGATTGCCATTTTTCCTACCTTCGGCCTGATCATTTACCTCATGTGGGGGCGCCCCAGACACGGTACCCGCCGCCATTCTCTTGAGATGGCTTCCCAGAAAGATGCCGCGGAGGCGCGCATTAAGTATATGGAAGATCTGCAGGAGACAGCCGGGCGCTCAGACCTAGAATTGTCCGCAGAGTACCCCAATGTCTGGAACACAAGCCGTTACCTGCGCGCCTTCGGGTTCCCGGTATATGGTGATACAAAGATCACCTATTTCCCGAGCGGCGAAGAACTTTTTGCAGACTGCCTGTCCTATATGAAGAATGCCCAGAAGAGTATATTCCTCTCCTTCTTTATCCTGCGCGAAGGCAGACTGTGGCAGGATTTCTATACAGTTCTCCGTGAAAAGGCGCTGGCAGGTGTAGACGTCCGGCTGCTGATTGATGATGCCGGCACTATGTTCAACATTTCGGCGGATTTTATCGCGGAACTTCAGCGGAATGCAATCCAGGTAGAGCTGTTTAACCCGACGCACCGGTATTTGAATAATCTATACCTGAATTACAGAAATCACCAGAAAATCATTGTCATTGACTCTGAGGTCGGATATACCGGAGGAGTCAATCTGGCCGATGAATACGCCAACTACACCGCGCCTTTCGGCTATTGGAAGGATACGGGCCTTCGCCTGGAAGGACAAGGTGTATTCGGACTTACAGTTACCTTTATTGACATGTGGGACCAGACCAGACGGCAGCTCTCAAAATCGTATGCCGGTTACAGACCCTCGTATCATATCAATGAAGAGGGATACTGCCAGGTCTTCTGTGACGGCCCTTCCAACAACCCGTGCAATCCGGCGGAAGGCCTTATTTTCCGGATGATTGAGTCGGCACAGAAGTATGTCTATCTGACCACACCTTATCTGGCCGTGTCTCAGTCTCTTATTGATACAATCTGCCGGGTAGCCAAGAGCGGCATCCGCGTGGTTCTGCTTGTACCTTATCAGCTGGACCACTGGTATGTATTCGAAGTCACCCAAAGCTATTTTGCATCTCTGATTGACTGCGGCGTGGAGGTATACCGGTTCTCGCCCGGCATGCTGCATGCCAAGATGATTGTTGCGGACGATGTTCATGCGCTTGTGGGTACGATTAATCTCGATAACCGCAGTTTCTACAGCCAATATGAGGACGGCGTCTGGTTCTGCGGCAAAAAAGCGGTTGCAGATGTTAAGACGGATATTGAAAACAGCCTTGCCAGAAGTTACCGGGTAACTCTGGAAGACTGTAAAAAAATCGGACCTTTACGGTCCGCTTTCGGGCTTCTGCTTCGTATGTTTTCACCGCTCATGTAGAGCGGGTTCAGATTACCTGACTGTAAGGAGAACCTCACAGGTTCCTTCGATCCGGTATTTGCCCGTTCCGGCAGGAATAAATACAGAAGCTCCTTTGGCCGCACCCATGACACCATGATCCCCGAATCCCGGGTTATCAAAATAGATTCCGGCTTCACCGCTGAGGAATACGAGGGAGGCGAAGGATCTTTGGTCGCAGACAAGTTCTGCAGATGATTCTATCGAAAGAAGATCTACAGTAAAGTGGTCGCAGGATGCCAGGCGCGCAGACTTGTATCCGTCGCGCTGCGTATGCGTCGGTACTTCGGGCTTGCCGGGTACAAAGCCGGTATTGGTAACGGCTATTGCCTGTTCAATATGGAGCTGGCGCTTGTCGCCGTTTTTATCTGTCCTGTTATAATCATAGACACGGTATGTCGTATCAGAGTTCTGCTGGATTTCAGCAATCAAAATGCCTTTTCCGATTGTATGGATGGTTCCCGCCTCGATGAAAAATACATCGCCTTTTTTGACAGGCACACGGTTCAGCACTTCGCTGATCGTGTTTTTTTCTATATGCCTGCGCATTTCATCCTTGGTGATCGCCCTGGAAAAGCCATAATAGATGTATGCATCTTCCTGCGCGTCGAGTACATACCACATTTCTGTTTTCCCGAGACCGCCTTCGTGGAGGCCGGCATATTCGTCGTCCGGGTGTACCTGAATCGAAAGATCTTTCTTCACATCAAGGAATTTAATAAGGACCGGGAAATATTCCGACAGCGAATTGTTCTCGCCAAGAACCTCCCGGGTTCCGGCGAAAATAGCTTCATCAAGCTTCTTTCCGGCGAGAGGGCCGTCGAGAATCGTTGAGGCACCTGCGGCATTGCAGGAGAGCATCCAGGCTTCGGCTACGGTCGGCGAATCGGAGAGGATACCAAATTCGTGTTTGAGACGTTCTCCTCCCCATATATAATCCTTGATTGCCGGCTTAAGTTTGAGCGGGTACATATATCCTCCCATAATCAGTTCGCAGCTGACAGGTCTTCAACCTGAACTTTTGTGTATTTAATAATTTCTTCCATTCGCTGTGTCTCGAGATAGGACACGAATGTATAGGCAGCACCCTTCTTCTGGGCACGTCCGGTACGTCCGATTCTGTGCAGGTAATATTCGTTTTCCTTTGGCACGTCGTAGTTGAATACGCCGTCGACGTCAGCAACGTCGATGCCGCGGGCTGCGATGTCGGTCGCTATGAGGATAGGGAAGCTTCCCTTCCTGTAGCCGTCCATAATGCGGTTTCTTGTATTCTGGTTAATATCCCCGTGCAGGCAGTCGGCCGCTATCCCGGCGCGCTGGAGACGTTCCGTCAGATGGCGGACGCGGGTCTTGGTGTTGCAGAATACGATAATCTTGGACAGCTTTTTTGAGTCCATAATTTTGAGGAGGGCATCAAGCTTGTCCTTCTCGGCAACGGCCATTGTATACTGTCTGATCTGCGGCATGTCTTCGGCCTTCGGGGCGACATCGATGTCAACGGCACCCTGCAGGTACTGCCAGGAAATATCCATGACATCGCGGGACATCGTAGCTGAAAACAGTGCGACCTGCTTATCAGACGGCGTAAGATCAAGTATTTTACGTATGTCCTTGATAAAGCCCATGTTGAGCATTTCGTCGGCTTCATCGAGAATAACGGAATAGACGGACGATATGTCAATCGTTCTCCGGTTCACATGATCGAGGAGACGTCCCGGCGTGGCTACGACAATCTGGGGGTGTGCAGCAAGTTCCTTGAACTGCTTGTCGAGGCTCTGTCCGCCGATGACTGCGCAGATTTTGAGACCGTGAATGTATTGGCCGATGCTTTTGAGTTCGGAGCAGATCTGGAGGGCAAGCTCTCTGGTCGGGCAGAGAATCAGGTCCTGTACAAATTTAGTGTCCATGTTCAGGTATTCCAGGAGCGGGATGCCGTATGCAAAGGTCTTGCCTGTACCTGTCGGCGCCTTGGCAATTAGATTATAGCCATCCATCATGACAGGGATCGCCTGTTTCTGTACGGAGGTCGGTGTGTGAAGCTCAAGTTTTTCGAGGGCCTTTGTGATTTCTTTGGACAGGGTAAGGTCAGAGAATGTGTTTACTTCCATTTAGATCCTTTCTTGGTAAAAGGGCGCTGTGCGCCCGGGCATTTACAGATATTTCTTTCGTTTACAAAACCAGATGGTACCTACCGTCACAAGGACTGCCGCCAGGATAAGCAGAAGGTATCCATATTTCCAGCTGATCTCCGGCATGAGCCTGAAGTTCATTCCATACCAGCTTGTCAGAACCATAAGCGGCAGAAAAATCGTGGATACCACGGTAAACAGTCTCATCATCAGGTTGGCATCGATGTCGGTCTGCTGCTGGTAAGCATCACGAAGCTGCATGACGCTCTCTCGAAGTGTTATGGATGCACGTTCAAGACGGTCCAGCCGCGTACCTATAAGATGAAACATGCGGAGGGCGTCCGGCTGAATAACGTTATTATCATTCTCTTCCAGTATATCCGATAGGTCAACCATTAGTCCCATATATTGCATAAGATCAAGCGTCTTCTGTCTCATTCTGAAAATAATCGCCGGATAATCCAGCTTAACCCCTTCCAGAAGCTTTTCTTCGAGGATGGTTTCGGCCTCGTCAATCCCCCGCATCAGCGCAACATCCTGCGCTATGATCTTTTCAATCAAAATGAACAGCACTCGTTCCGGGAGAATGTGCGGTACATGCTTTGCAAGCCTCTCGGACAAAAGTGATTCCTTCACAGCCTCAATCAGGCCGCTTGGCTGAGAGACAATCACAATTCCGGCCGGTACAAGAAAGAAGGTTATCTCTTCTGTATGCAGTCCGGTATCATTGTCGGAAATTGAATTGAGGACACCGTAGATGAGTCCATCGAGCATTTCAATCTTCGGAATCTGAATGGCATCATTGATGCATTCCTGGATGGCATATTCAGGAAACTGAAGAGCTTTTCTATGCTGGGATACCTCTTCCACTGTCAGGAATGCAATATACCTGTCGTTCATATCTACAGCGGAAGAAGACAAATTCCTCCTGGCAAACCGGGCCAGGAGTTCCGGTTTTTCAGAAGGTTTTTTATCGGGCTGATTGGTTGAAAAAACCTGCATGTGCCACCTCAGGGAACAGGAGTAACCGCCGCGGCTTCTAAGCCTGCCTGTTCGGATATAATATAAGGCCGCAAATCTGCCGGAACACCTGATGCTTCAGGAATTCCGGAAAGAGGAAGCCCGGTTATCATTATACCCTCTCCAAGGGCCGTTGGGGAAGCACTGTCAAAAAGTGCTGCATTACGGCCGCTTTTATCAAACAGATTGTTGTATGCAAGGATGGAATATTTTTTAATTGCTTCGTTTCCGGGGACCGAGGATACAGTCTGATATACATTGCCGTCCGAATCGATCACGGCCATGGAGTCAATTACCGGAAAACTCTGGAACAGGGTGCTCAGATACTGGTTATAATCAGGCAAAGCGATATTGGCTGTCTGCAGAAGAAGTGTCGAAAGATAATTGGCGCTGATTTTGTCGATTTCCTGCTCGCATATATCATAGTTAGCCCAGATCAGGAACGGCGTCTGGTACAGCTTTAGCATCTCTTCCGATGTAAGGTCAGAAAGATTCTCGCCAAGAATCGTCTCATAGAAATTATTCTTCATGTTAGGTAAGTGATCGCCGAAGAAGCAGATTACAGTCGGTTCGTCTGCAGCTGAGAAATAGTCAATCAGGTTTTTGAGGGCCGCGTCTGACTGATGAATCAGCGACAGATACTGTTCAGTCTCCGGGAATTCCCCAGGATATTCCGTAAGCTTGATATCCTCGGTAAAGTTGGCGTATGAATTGACATATCCACCGTGGTTTTGCATCGTTACATTGAAGAGGAAGAGCGGCTGCCCCTCAGTCTTATTCTCATACAGTTCGATCAGCTTATTATAAGAGCACTGGTCACTGATGTAGCCTCTCATATAAGACGGGTATTCAAAATCATCATTGGACAGGAACTGATCAAAGCCGAGATTCTCGTATACTTCGGGACGGTTCCATCCGCTTGCCGTATATGGATGAACGGCAATGGTCGAGTATCCTCTGTTGCTGAGAATCTGTGCAAGTGAACCGGTCTCGGAATCAATGTACTGCTGGTAGGGAATACTTCCGTTCGGGAGGAAGGCCATCGTATTCCCTGTCAGAAATTCGAATTCAGAGTTGGCTGTTCCGCCGCCGTATGTTGATACATATACAGTACCCTTGATGACATTTTCGGAAGCCGCATCATAATTCGGCGTCACGGGGCTGTTCGTTGTATACTCCGCGATCGATGTCAGATCCGCGTAGGACTCACACATGATGGCGATAATATTCGGGTTTGATACGGTTTCCTGTGTTACCGGAACAGGCGTTACGGTTGTCACCGGAATCCGGGAATCATCGCCGTCAGATGTCATGGTATCCGGACTCTGTGTATCGGACACTTCAGCAGGAGTAGGGATGGCTGTAGGTGTCGGGGTCGAATAGGGTATCGGAGTGGCCGAAGGCGCTGCTTCGGAACCGGTTATTTCTGCCTGCGGTTCAGAGGAATCGCTGAGCGTCCCGCCATCTGCAGAACTTTCATCCGGGACACTTTCAATACTGCTGACAGTCTGTCCGGTCATACCGGTTTCGATTTCCGCCTTAAGTTCAGCGATGGCTTCTTCAGAATAGTTCTCCGGCTTATCAACGTTCATATACTGGGCATTCATTGTGAACGCAATAACAAGGCCGTTCAATTCATAATTAGAGGTCTGGTTCCACACATTGTTGGTAATACCAATTTTCTGCATGAGGTTAAATGCGGCAACTGCATAACGGTCAGTCCCGAAAAGTGAAAACACAAGTAATACGGCAAGCACTGCACTTGCAGCGCCTGTCAGGACTCGGTTCCTGATGCGTGTAATGGAATAGTCGATCTTCCAGGATACAAGGTTTAGAAGAACGAAAAAGAGAAATGTCGAGATTAGCACAACGGTAAGGCTCAGTGCATAACTTGACGAGACATTCATAGCCGTCTTGGCGGACAGAAGATCCCATGGCTGCAGAGGTTCTCCGCGGAACATAAGCTTAAAGTAATTTACGACGGCAAGGAAATAAATAATTGTATTGGATATCAGCATGCTGATGCGCAGGCGGTTAATCAGCACAAAGAATATGATATACAAAAGAAAATAGTACGCGTAGTTCAGGGGGTAAGCCTGAACTTTCTTATCAAAGGCTGAATTGTCATTCAAGGCCTCAACAAGGAAGAACATGGCAACCGGCATGAGAAAAAGAACCAGGCGGCCTGCCAGACCGCGGCGTTTTTCGGATATTTCTACCTGAAGCAGGGATACAAATCCGCAAAGCAGAATCAGGAAAATGCAGCCGGCGAAAGCCGATGTATTGAAATAGGTATATCCGTACTGTGCATTTGTCTGGTATTGGGTCTCTGCTGAAACACCGGGAAGAACGAGACGTGTCTGTTCCTGTCCGGTCAGTGATGAGATCCAGGTTACGGGGGCTTTATCCCAGCCGTTATCGACGGCCTGAAGTGTATAGGAATATGTTTGCGCGGTATCCAGTTTTACATTTGTGTCGAAGCGGTAGTAGGCATCGTCCTGCAAGGCACTGATGGCCACTTCTTTTTCGGAAAGAATGTTGCCGATGCTGTCAAGCAGGGTAAATTCTATGGATCCTTTTGCTGTCTCATCGGTGTATGTAGCAAACCGGACCTCTATATAGGAGAGCTCTTCCCTCGTCGGAACGAAGAACTGCTGATATGGCTCTTCATATGTCAGCGTACCCATTGTTCTTGAGCCTTGTCCGAGACAGGAGCTGACTCCAATGTTCCTGAAAGTTGATATATTAATAAAGAGTAGTGTCATTAAAACAACAGTGAGCACGAGGGAAATCAATATTCGAATTTTACTTTTACTAGGTTTTACCATGATTTTTCCTTTCCTTAATGCAAACATTACTTATTATACGTCGATTTTCTTTCATTACAAACCCTCAAACTATTGTGATATTCACAGTTTTTTACGGTAAATTGGAGAAAATCGTGTTAAAGGCGTTTGTCTCTGTCGCTTCTTTTGTCAAAATGCTATGATAAGTTGGACTAGATTGGGGAGGTATCTGACATGGATAAGGAACATGTTCTGGGACAAATCCAAAACATCCGGCAGAATATGCAGCTGGTCATGGTCGGTAAGGAAACAGCCGTCAACCTGCTGCTGATTGCCTTGCTGAGCGGCGGTCATGCCTTGCTTGAAGACGTCCCCGGTATCGGTAAAACGACCATGGTATACGCACTTTCAAGATCCCTCGCCTGCAGTTTTGCCAGGATACAATTTACACCCGATGTCATGCCTTCCGATATTACAGGATTCTCCATATATAATATGAAGACACAGGAATTCGAGTTCCGCCCCGGTCCCGTCCTGCACCAGATCATTCTGGCTGATGAGATCAACCGGACATCCCCGAAAACACAGTCGAGTCTTCTTGAGATCATGCAGGAGAGGCAGGTCACAGTCGATGGAATCACTTATCCCCTCCCTGCACCCTTTATGGTACTGGCTACACAGAATCCCATTGAACATGCCGGAACTTTTCCGCTGCCCGAAGCGCAGCTGGACCGGTTTTGCCTGTCTATCCATATGGGATACCCGACGGTTGAACAGGAGATAAAAATCATGACGCGCGTGGAGGAGACTCCCGACAAAGCAGTCCTTCAGCCTGTTATTCTGCCGGAGACAATCACCGAACTGCAGGAGGCCGCGCGAAGCATATACTGTGCGGACTCGATTAAGCAATACATAGCCAAGATCGCGGCAGCGACGAGAATGCATACGGACCTGAAGCTCGGAATCAGTCCACGGGCTTCGATTCATCTGATGCAGACGTCGAAAGCGCTTGCCCTCCTGGACGGACGCGACTACGTCATTCCCCAGGACGTCAAGCAGATGTGCCTTCCCGTGCTTTCTCACCGCCTGTCCCTCAGGTCTGAGTCGAGTGCAGCCGGAAAGACCCCCGAAGCGGTTCTTACCGAACTGCTCCATACGCTCCCCGTTCCAAAGTAGTATGAGATCCCGGCGGATTGTCTTTTTTATCCTCTGGGCTGTCAGCCTGTGGGCCGTTCTCTATTCAGGGATGGCTGTCTTTTATTATGGCTTTTTGCTTTTTTCCATTGTGTGTTTGTTTTCACTGGTTCAGCTCATACTGTCGTTCTGGTCCTTCAGCCTCCGGACTAACATTTCGGTCCATGCCGCCGAAAAGGGTCAGCCTTTTACCTGGAAGCTTCTTCCCAAGGCGATTCATCTGCCGATCGCCCATGTTAAAATATCCATCCGGAATCCGACAATTTCGGACAGTGAACTTCCTCTGCTGAATTATTACATTTCACCGTCTTTTCGAAAAACTACGCCGGTGCGTATCAGCATCACAGCTTCTTACTGCGGCATGTTCCCTCTTGAGGTAGCAGAAGTCGAGATATTTGATATTTTTGGACTCTGGCACATCCGGGTGTCTCCTGCTCATTATCTGAACAAGAATCCGATTTATGTCACCGTTCTTCCGGATGCCTCTGCATCCCTGCATTCCGATCTGCTGTATGACGAGATTGCTCTCCCGCTTCGGCGGACACGCGAACGGGCCGAGGCCGTCGGGGTCCGCGAGTATATGCGCGGAGATAATATGCGCAGCATCCACTGGAAATATTCGGCCCGCATCGGCAAGCTTCATGTAAAAGAGTATGAAAAAGGTGCGAAGGAACAGCATCTCATTTATTTGGATCTGACAGATACGCCGCTTACCGGCGAAGCTGCCGTACAGTGTAAAGACCAGATGCTCTGCAGTGCGGCAAGTCTGTGCCACGTTCTCCTGAAAGAGCAGATTCCCCTGGTCATCCTGTCGTACAGCAGCAGGAATAAAGGCCGTTTTTCGCTGGTGCATGCTAATGACTGGGATCCCGCCAGGCTTTTTCTCGCACAGCGCGAATTTGTCCGTGAAATTCCTTCCGAGTACAAGGAAACCGTTGCCGGCTTTGTCCTTGGAGAAAAATCCACGCTCACCGTATTTACGATGGCAGTCACTGCAACTTCTCTCTCCTTCCTGACCTACCGCGCGGGTGATTACTCGTCAGTTTCCGTCTGCTTTATCCCCCAGGAAGGATACGACCGTGAACAGCAGGCTATTGCACACCTGTTATCAGACAAGGGTATTCAGACCAGTTTTCTCCCTGCTGCAAAAATTCCTGCTCCGAAAGATGCCGCTCCAAAAGCTTCTGAGCCCGACTCGTTCGGAGATGAACATTATACCGACTATTCTGCGGGCTATTCCGGCATCTATTCCGAGCAGCGGGGGGACCCCGAGGCGGCGCCGGATTCAGTCTATGCAGCCAGACACCCGGTCGAAGAAATCGAATCACCTTCTTCGGGATCGGAGGAGTCGATATGACAAATAAGTGGAATCCCGGATTCTTTCTTCATTTATTTTCAGCTTTTTTGAGTGCATTGGGACTTCAGCTGCTGCTCATAGATATGCTTGGTCTATCCTCGAAATTCACGTGGATCAGCACATCCATTTTTTGTGCTGCAGCAATGTTTATCCTTCTTTTGATGACATATCGCTTCTCAATTGTCCTTGCCGGCTTTGCCGGGCTGGCCCTGCCCGTACTTCTGCTATCCATTTTCAGTGATGTCTTCAAGGCCGTATATGAATTTATATCGCAGTTTTTTATGTGGCTTGGACCATACATCATGGGTACAAAGGTCAGCAGCAGCGGGTTTGAACTTACACTTTTTATTGCGCTGGTTTCCATCATATCGCTGCTCTGCTTTATTTTTGCCTGCCTTCTTGAGAATTCCCTGTTCCAGTATCTTCTGATATCGATACCTGTTATTGTCCTGAGCATCATAGCTAAGAAACCAATGCATTATTATCTTCTGCTGCCCTCGGTTTTCGGTATCATCCTTTTATTCTCGCTTACAGGCAGAGCTGCAAAATACAGGGAGGAGGCTCAGTATGCCCCGCATCACGGATACTGGCAGACGCTTCTGATTCTCA
This sequence comes from Mageeibacillus sp. UBA5770, assembly GCA_002418705.1. The sequence goes on from DIEQ01000028.1 coordinate 12,814, forward strand.
TTCCTGCGCTTGCAGTCGGCCTGATTGTCTCCGCTTCGACTGCTGATGCCATTCCGTCTGACAGTCTTCGTTCATCTATTATTATGGATTCGACAAATGACATTCTTTCCGCAGTACACCTTCCGCTTCCGAGCACGGCAACCCGGACTGCCTTCAATCTCGGCGGTCTCGGTTATTACCCGCTTCATGAAAGGCTTGGCGGTCCGGTATATATTCCGGATACCGATATTATGGAGGTAACGGCTTCAACCGACCTCCTGCTGCGCGCTGCGACGTACGACAAATATGAGACAACATTCTGGAGCAGCACGAATTTCATGTTCTCAAGCCGCCTGAATTCAGATACAGTTTCAAGCCGTGCTAAGGAATTCTTTGACATGAACCGCCCCGATACAGAGGAAATCCCTCCGGAAATTTATAATAAAGTCATTGATCAGCACGAGGTTACCGTCAAAAACAAGTATGTCGATATCGGCACTACGCTCTTTTCAGCAGATCATCTGCTTTCTTTTTCAAATCCGGGGAACACCGTATATTACAATAATTCCGCTGAATTGTTCCAAAACGAACCGGTCAGATACAATCAGTCGTATACATTCACTTTTTCACACTTCAGGACGTTAAGCCCAACATATCGGGAGGATCTTCTGACCCTGGAAGCATATATCCTCGCCCACCCTGATACTGCGGATCAAAAGAGCCGGTTAAAAGCCATACAAGAGGATTATCTGGATCCGTCTGTTCCGGAGTCCGTTGCGGATTACGCCCTGTCGCTCACTGCCGATGCCATTACCCCGCTCGAAAAGGTCTTCGCTATAAGAGAAGTACTTCTTTCCGATTATACCTATTCCCTTGATGTCGAAGTACCTCCGGCAGACTCTGATTTTGTTGAATTCTTCCTGTCCACGAGGACAGGCTACTGTACGTATTTTGCATCAGCGATGGCTGTTATGGCTCAGATAAACGGCATACCGGCCAGATACGTCGAAGGTTTTGTCGTTGACGAGCCGGTCTACACCTCCGTTGAAGACCCTGCGACGGTAACCGTAACCGCGGAAAACGGACACGCCTGGTGTGAGGTCTATATCAGCGGCATTGGCTGGATCCCGGTTGATGCCACAGCAAGCAGCCTGCCCGGCGGCGGTGCGCTTTCTGAAGGCGATTCGCAGGGAACGGACCTGCCGTCAGACATCCCCGCGTATATTCCGCCGGAAGAGGGTTATATTCCGACGAACGGTACAAACATACCGGTTGCCGGCACGGATGAATCCGGCGGTTTCGGGGCTTATGCGGCGGCCCTGTTCAAGGTGCTGATCCTTCCGCTGGTTCTTGCCGCATGGCTTTTGATCGGAATCTATATATACCTGGCGAGGCGGCGCTGGAACAAGTATTTTGCCATTCTTTCCCTGGAGCAGCTCGCCGGACAGATGTCTCCGGAAGATATCATAATGTATTTGTGGGGACGAAGTCTCTGCCATCTTTCTCTATTATATGCAGCGATTGAACCGGACGAGACAGCCTCTGACTTTGCAAAACGCCTGCAAAGCATCGCTGTGTACGCCTCAGGCTGCAAAATGGATACGTACAGGTTTGATCTGCAGATTATCGCAGGTATCCATGACAGATGGATATACGGACGAAAATATCCTTCACTCGAAGAGATCGAAAAGGCCTATAGCGAGTGCAGCAAGCTGGCGGGTGATGTATTCGCTGCCCATAAGTCGCAGTATACATACCTGATCCACTTCCTGATTCATCCGAAAAACAAGCCTGGCAAGGAAGCAAAAGCCAAACGGACAATTAAAGAAACATAGCAATAATGACTGTTACGATTCCGGCCATGCCGATAGCAATCCCGCTCATGGCACCCTCGGTCTCGCCGATCTCGATGGCCTTGGAAGTACCTACGGCATGGCTCGACGTGCCTATTGCGACACCGACCGCTATCGGATTTTTGACATGGAACAGCTTTATCAGGAGAGGCGCAAAAACAGCACCGAAAATGCCGGTCATAACAACAGCGGCCACAGCAATCGCAGGGATACCGCCGATGTTTTTTGAAATGGCGATGGCAAACGGGGTTGTAACCGACTTGGTCAGCATCGACCTGGTCAGAACATCATCTATTTTAAATGCCCTGCACATCAGGTATACCGATCCGATCGAAACGGATGATCCGACGACCGTACCCAATAGCACGGGGAGAAAGTATTTTTTGAGAAGTTCAAACCGGCTGTAGATTGATATGGCGAGAACAGCTGTCGCAGGACCTAAGAATACGGATATCAGATTACCGCCGACATTATAGCTTTCCAGCGGGATGTGAAAAACCTGAAGTACGGTAATGCACAGGATCACTGCAATCAGTATTGGATTTGCAATGGTGGATTTTACTTTTTTGTTGATCCACACGCCTATCTCAAAAGTAAGGATAGTCAAAAAGATTCCAAAAAACGGGGACGCATATACTTCACTCATGCCTGGCCTCCTTTGCTGCTTTTCGGAGTGCGAGCCTGTCCTGCAGAGCAATTACGCCCTGTACCGTAAGAGCGGTTGCGCCAAAGGTAAGTATTGTTGCCGCAACCGCGATAAAAACCAGCGGCAGGATACTGTCACGGATAATGTCGAAACTTGAGATAATGCCGATTCCGGCCGGAATAAAAAAGAAAGCCATGTTCTTCAAAAGGAAATCAGCTTTTTGCTGTATCTGGTCCACTCTTACGACGCGGAAAAACAGGAGGAGGAACAGGATGATCATACTCAGGACGCTTCCCGGAAAAGGAATCGGAAGAAAAACAGATATGGCCTGTCCGAGCAGGCATACACCAAAAAGCAGGCCGATCTGAAACATCATTTTCATATGGTATTACACTCCTTATATCTGCGTTCACGCTCGAATGTACATTAAAACAGAAAATTCCGCAATCTCAACGCGGCATTTGCTATACTGATTAATATTTATTTAAGGAGCAAAGGAGATTATCCTGCATGTTAAATCGAGAAATTACCTTAACACAGAAGGTTAACCTGCAGTTCGCAGCCATACAGTCCTCCTTTTGGATCTCATTTCTGCCGCTTGGCGGATTTGCAGCTGCGCTTCTGCAGTCCAAGAATTTCACCGACACTGAAATCGGAATCATCCTGGCCATGCAGTCGATTGCAGCCATCATAGCACAGCCTGTCATATCAGCATTTGCCGGTAAGCATCCGCGAATCCCGCTCAAGAAGATCGTAATGGCGATGATGATTGCCGGGGCCGCTGTTTCTTCCCTGCTCTATTTTATGCCGCATCTTTTTGTTCCCGCCATCCTTATATTTTCAGTTATTGGTATGACTCAGATGTCCGCACCTGCCTTCGTCAATGCGATTGCCATGCAGATCACCCATTCCGGAATCAAGGTAAACTATGGTGTCGCACGGGGTATCGGGTCGATTTCCTTTGCACTGGCCGGCGTGGTCCTCGGGAAACTTGTTGACCTTTCAAGCATCAATGTAATCATCCCTTTTGGTGTCATAGCCGGACTCCTGGTGTGCGTATCACTGTCAAGAATATATTCACCGCCATCGACAGAAGCACCGGCAGCCGATATGGCAAAGCCGGGAGAAATGCCCAGGACAAGCCTTTGGGCGTTCCTTCGCAGAAATAAAATATATACAGGCTTTTGTATAGCTTCAGTGTTTGTCTTTGCATGCCATGCATCCATCAGCACATACCTGCCGAATATCATGGATTCCCTTGGCGGAACGATTACAGACCAGGGCATAACACGCTCTATTGCAGCAGCCTTCGAACTTCCGATTATGTTCGTTTACAGCATTCTTTCGCGCCGCATCAGCAGCCACAAACTTCTGACATTTTCAGCGCTCTCTTTTTTCCTCAAAGCCGTTGCCACGATGTTCGCCCCAAGCGTAGCTATTCTTTTTCTTGTACAGGCATTTCAGATGCCGGCATTTGGACTATATACACCCTCGGCGGTACATTTCTCCGATCATTCGGTATCTGATGCGGACCGCATCCGTGCGCAGGCTATCTCGATGGTTGCCAGCTTCGGCATCGGAAACGTCATAGGAAATCTTCTCAGCGGTGCCATAATTGATATATGGGGACTCAAAATCATGCTTTCCGTCTCATCCGTTCTGGGCCTTATCGGGTTTCTCATTATGTTCTTCGTTCTTTATGAGAAACCGTTTAAGTTCATCAGATAGACTGCTGAGCCTTATATGAATTTCTCAGGGCCGAAGCCAATTGGAAGGATCTCCTCAAGCGTATAGCTTCTGGTCATATAATCTTCCTGTGAAAGCAATATCAAAAACGTCGCCGGGTCACAGAACTCCTGCATTACCTGCCGGCATACACCGCAGGGCGCGCAGTAGGCCAATGGCTGCCCCTCGAAGGCACCGACCACGGCAATCGCTGAAAAATCTTTCTTTCCTTCGCTGACAGCCTTAAAAAATGCCGTTCTTTCAGCGCAGTTTGTGGGTGTGTAGGAGACGGATTCAATGTTGCAGCCTGTATAAATCTCCCCATCCTTCGTCAAAAGTGCTGCTCCGACCTGGAAATGTGAATATGGCGAATATGACTTGGAACGCGCGGCACGCGCAGCATCTACGAGACGCTTCTGTTCCCTTTCGGCTAAAAATTCCTGCATGTTATGCACACTCCTGCTTCATCAATATCCGTCAGCATGCTTTTTCTGGACAATCTTGATGATACGGCTTGTTCCAAGACGGGAAGCGCCCGCAGCGAGGAATGCTTTTGCATCTTCAAGCGTCGATATGCCTCCGGCCGCCTTAACGCGAATATCAGGACTGATATTGTGTTTGAAAAGTCTGACGTCCTCAAGTGTTGCTCCGCCTGACGAAAAACCGGTGGACGTTTTTATGAAATCCGCATGTTCTTCGGACACAAGCCGACACATCTGAATTTTCTCTTCTTCAGAAAGAAGACATGCCTCCACGATAACTTTGAGAATCACACCGGAACATGCCTTGCGCATCGCCCTTAGCTCTTCCCTCACAACCTCATAGTGACCCTGACGGACATCGCCGAGATTGATAACCATGTCAATTTCGGTGGCGCCGGATTCTATCGCCTCTTTTGCCTCAAAAACCTTGGCCGCCGTTGTGTTATATCCGTTTGGAAATCCGATCACGGTACATACGGCAAGACGGCCCGCCAGATATTCAGAAGCCCGGGACACGTATGACGGAGGGATACAGACGCTTGCGACCTTATACCTCAGAGCTTCCTCGCAAAGTCCGAGAATCTGCTCCCAGGTTGCTGTCTGTGAAAGCATGGTATGGTCAACGGTTGAAAGGATTTGTTTCTCCTCGGGTGTCAGGTTTAAATCTATCACTTTATTTCCTCCTAATATTGATCTGTTTAATAAAAGTAATTGTCATCCTTCCAAAATTTGGGAAAGAAAGGATGTACCTGAAATATCTTCCTCGTTTTCGGAAGAAATTTCAAGATATTCTGCGATAGTAGCTGCAATATCTGCAAATGTATCCCTTGTATGAAGGTTCGCGCCTTTTTTTATCTTCTGCCCGTACACAACGAGCGGGACGGCTTCACGTGAGTGGTCTGTCGAAGGCGTTGAAGGGTCGCACCCGTGATCTGCAGTAATCATCAGGATATCAAGCGGGGCCATCAGCTTCAGAAGATCGGGAAGCGCGCGGTCAAAAGCGGATATCGCACCGGCATATCCGTCAATATCATTCCTGTGGCCGTACATCATATCAAAATCAACAAGGTTTACAAAACACAGGCCTTCGAATGGTTCCTGCATAATTACTTTCGTTTTTTCGACACCGTCAGCATTCCCCGATGTGCGGAGGAACCGGGTTATTCCCCTCCCTGCAAAAATATCGTGAATCTTCCCGACGGCAATCATGTCTTTTCTATTTTCGACAATCAGGTCAAGAATGGTTTCTTTGGGCGGCGGAAGCGAAAAATCATGCCGCCTCGAAGTTCTTCTAAAGTTCGGGTAATCACCTTCGAACGGACGGGCAATCACGCGGCCGACGGCATGCGGCCCGGAAAGGATCTCGCGGGCTATCTCACAATAGCGGTATTGCTCTTCGATCGGAATGACAGACTCATGTGCAGCAAGCTGAAATACGCTGTCCGCAGAGGTGTATACGATAAGATCTCCCGTTTCGACATGCTGTCTGCCGAAGTCCCGGATGACGTCTGTTCCGGAGTACGGCATATTACAGATAACCTTGTGTCCGGTTCGTTTTTCAAAAGCGGCGATCACATCCGGGGGGAATCCGTTCGGATAAACGGGCAGCGGCTTCTCAGAATAGATGCCCGCAATCTCCCAGTGACCGATTGTTGTATCCTTACCGGAACTTTTCTCTTCGAGACGCCCGAAGGCGCCCTCCGGGACATATCCGTCTTCCGGCATTTCGAACAATGAAGACCTGATCGGATCAGGCACACCGGCACGCACAGCATGCACATCTTCTTTTACACCGTCGATTGAAAGAAGGCCGAGCTTACTTAAATTGGGTACTTCAAAAATCAGACTTGTAGAAATTCCGGCGAGCGTGTTGCTGCCCTCATCTCCGAAAGCCGCCGCATCCGGCGCCCTGCCTATGCCGAAGCTGTCCAGGACAATCAGGAAAACTCTTTTCTGACCGCCGATATTCTCACCAAAATCTGATGTGTTGCTGTTCATTTTTCAGCCTCCTAGCTGCGTCGTACCATCTCGTACCCGGCCTTGAAAACCGCTCCCGCCGGAAGGAACACAACGTCCGCCTTCTCTTCAAATATCCAGGCATCATCCTCATATGACGGAATTCCCTGCCACGGCTCAAGGCAAAGGAAGGGTGCGCCTTTGCCGGGCGGCGTCCAGATTCCGAAATTGCAGAAATTATCAAAATGGAAATCAAGGCCTGTGCCCTTTTCACGGTGCACGAGGGATACTTTTCTCGATTGGATGTGCAGGAAAACAAGCGCCGACTCGGCAAACATGCCGACAGATACGGGAAGAACCGTGCCGTCGTGTGTCAGTGCTGTCTTCTTGTGGTCGGGGGACATAAGTCCTTTGTTATTCAGAAGGTATGCCGTGGGGTCTTCCTTTTTATCAAAGATAACATCATAATCGGAGAACTTCTCGCCTTCTCTGAGCGGGCAGGCGAATCCTGCGTGGCCGCCGATGGCAAACGGAAGTACGGTAGTGTTGGTGTTCTGGACTTCATAGGAAGTTTTGAATCCGTTATCGGTCAGCTTGTGCGTAACGATCAGGCCAAAGGAGAAAGGATATTGCTCGCGGGTCTCGGGCGTATCGAGCAGCTTAAGCGAAATCTGGTCCTCGGCAACAATCACGGCCGTAAATTCTAATTTTCTGGCAAAACCATGCTGCTTCATCGCATAAGGCATTCCGCCGAAGCTTGTCCGGTCGTTGCGCAGGGCACAGACTACAGGAAAGAGGATTGGCGCATGACCCGTCCAGAACTCCGGATCTCCGGACCAGACATATTCAAGGTCCTTATCTTTGCAGGAAATCATTTCTGCGCCTAACGTATCAACGACTGCCCGCCAATTACCCCGGTTCAAAACGTATCTCACAAAATCACGCTCCTCTCACACATAAAAGCTTTTCTGTCTAAGTGAACGGCCAATATTTCTATACTTATATAATAACACGGAGCGCGATGATGTTTTACTGACAGTTTTCTTTTTTGAAGCTATAATGAAACTAAGTTTTTTTGAAACTGCGGTACTGTTTCATGAAAGGATTTTCAGATATGAAAAGCACACCTAAACTTCTTATGGTGTCATTTGATGCGGTAGGCGACCAGGATTTGGAATTACTGCTCACTTTGCCAAATTTTTCTGCACTATGCCGCCGCGGTACACTCGTACGGGAAGTATCTTCCGTTGTTGTTTCCAACACATATCCCACACATACAACCATACAGACGGGTGTCCATCCCAGGACACACGGTGTTTTTGATAATGAAATTCACGAGCCTTTCGTCAAAGGCGAAAACTGGCGTTTTGAGTCGAAGAACATCAAAGTAAAAACCCTGTCCGACGCCGCCGCGGCTGCCGGCAGGACTGTATGCACGGTTTTGTATCCGGTCACAGGCGGTTCCCCTTCTATCCGATATAACTTTGTTGAAATCGCAGGCCGCAGGCCGCTCCTTCAGCGGATCCATTACATGCTGCGATTTGGATCGACCGGTTTTATGCTCAGGTCTTTGCTTCGTTATATGCATCCGGGTATGCTTCACAATCCAAAAGCCCTCGATGTTTTTACGGCAGCCATTGCCTGCAATACAATAGAACGCAAGAAGCCGGACCTCACCATGGTTCATCTTCTAAACGCAGATTCAAACAAGCATGATTATGGCCCCGAGACGCCGCAGGCGACCGAGGCCCTTCATAATCTTGACGCGCGCCTTGGCGATCTCCTGGCCAGTGTCGAAAAAACCGGAATGTCAGATTCTACCTCAGTCATTGTATTCAGCGACCATAACTGCTGCCCTGTGCATACGTCCGTCTCGCCGAACGAGCTTTTAAAAGAAGCCGGTCTGTCATATTCCGACGCCTTCTTCCACACTGCCGGCGGAACCTGCTTTTTGCGGTTATATAACCGTGACAGACTGCGCGAAATCACTGATTTTGTGATGGAATTTCAGAAAAAGCCCTTTATTGCACGCCTTCTAAATCCTGATGAAATGTATACCTCAGGCGCGGACTCTGATTTCATATATGGATTTTCCGCTGCTCCGGGTTATTGTTTCGGAGAACATTTAAAGGGGCAGCACGGATATACACTCGACAGGGATCTGTACCATACTTTTTATCTTGCAGCCGGCAACCGTGTCCCTGAAAGTGAAGTCAAAAAAGGCGGCAGCCTGCTGAATATCTGCCCTCTGGCTGTTGACCTTCTTGAACTCGACCCATGGGAGATGGAAGGACAAAATACGGTGTTTAATTAAGGTCACCTGACACATTTATTTAATAATTTCTAGCTCGGCTGATTATCAGCGCCCCGCACGCATTGCATTTAAGATTGCAATTACTGCCACTCCGACATCTGCAAAAATCGCAAACCAAAGGTTCGTCAGGCCCAGCGCAGCCAGGAGAAGTATCAATCCCTTGACACCAAGGGCGAAAATGATATTTTCCATGACGAGCCGCCGCGTCTTTCTGGCGATACTGACAGCTTTGGGGAGAGCCATGAGATCATCGGTCATGATCACAATGTCTGCCGCTTCAATAGCTGCGCCTGAGGCCATTGCCCCGATTGCAATGCCGACATCCGCGCGGGCGAGGACGGGCGCATCATTTATGCCGTCTCCGACATATACGAGAGACCCCGGTCTGCTGCCTGATGCATTTCTGCTTCTTTCGGCAAGAAGTTCTTCCATTTTTTCAAGTTTTTGAGCGGGAAGCAGTTCCGCATACACGTCTGTAAGGCCAAGTTTTGCAGCCACGGAATCGGCAGCCGGCGTATGATCGCCTGTTAATATGGAGAGCTTTTCAATCTTCAGGCTGCGCAGACGAGCGATTGCATCCGGAGCTTCGTGCTTGATTTCATCCGTGATCTCCAGATACCCGGCAAAACGATTGTAAGAGGCAACAAAAAGAAGAGTACCGGCAGCTTTAATATCCGGAAGACCGGTTATGCCTGACTCGGCCATGAATCTGCGGTTTCCGACCAGGATATCACCTTCGCCGGTACGAACGGATACGCCTCGGCCGGCTGTCTCACTGTAGGACTCGGGCTCGGGATATGATGCATGAATATCCTTGTGAAGTGCTGCAATCCGCACGGAAAGCGCAATCGGATGATCGGAGTAGCGTTCGGCGACAGCCGCGGTCCGCAGCAGTTCCATTTCGGAAAATCCTTCGGCGGGTACCACATTTGTCACTTCAAAGTCACCGCGGGTCAGCGTCCCTGTCTTGTCAAATACAATGTGATCGGCACGCTCAAGTACATCAAGGAAATTGCTTCCCTTTACAAGGATTCCGCGCCTGCTCGAAGCGCCGATTCCTCCGAAATATCCGAGCGGTACAGAGATAACCAGCGCGCATGGGCACGAAATGACAAGAAATGACAGCGCCCTATAGAGCCATACCGAAAATGCACCTCCGAAAAAGAGCGGCGGTACGACAGCAAGTAAAAGTGCTGCGACTACAACAGCAGGTGTATAGACAGCGGCAAACCGGGTAATCAGATTCTCACTTTTCGTTTTTCTGCTGCCTGCATTCGTAACCATCTCAATGATTTTCGATGCCGTTGATTCACCGAAAACCGCCGTTACCTCAACTGTCAGAACGCCTTCTTTATTGATACACCCTGATAGAATAGCGTCTCCCGGCGCTATATCACGGTATGCGGATTCACCTGTAAGTGCGGAGGCATCTACCATCGAAGAACCGGAGCGAACGATACCGTCGAGCGGTACTTTTTCACCGGGTTTAACAACAATTAAGTCGCCTACCGAGACCGTTTCCGGCTTTACTGCCGAAATTACATCTCCGCGCATAACATTTGCATAATCCGGACGAATTGCCAGAAGTTCTGTTATTGACCTTCGAGAGCGATGAACGGCCGTTGTCTGGAAGAGCTCACCGACCTGATAGAAAAGCATGACGGCAACCGCTTCAGACCACTGCGAAATCAACAGTGCTCCGATCGTCGCTATAGACATAAGGAAATTCTCATCAAAAACCTTACCCTTTAAAATGTTGGATATGGCTTTCCATAGGATTGAGTATCCGAGAATTACATAAGCAGTCAGATAAAGCGGCAAAAGAACCGGTTTAGAAGCACCCGACAAGTCAAATACAAAAGCAGCTGTATAAACGAGTGCACCAATCAGAATCTGGAGTTTCAGTCGGCGTATTTCTTTGTCCTTCTTAACACTGTCGGCCAGAAGTGAATCCGGAGAATAAGCCGATGCACAGTCACATCCATCTTCGCCGCAGGAAGAATCCCTTCGCTCACCATTAGCGGGACATGACGGACTCAGGCGGCGAACAACAACATCCGGCTCAATATCATGAACAATTTCTTCGATCATCCCTGTAACAGATTTTACCTGTTTCTTGTTATGCAGGACAACTCGAAGCGACTGCTGCATGAAATTGACTTCGCTGTCGCCTACCTCCGTCAAATCTTTAATCTTCCGCTCCATTTTGGCAGCGCAATTTGCGCATCCAAGTCCGGAAAGCTCAAAGCGAATCTCAGAATCAGGCATATTCATTCCCCCGTGGTTTTTATTTTGGAAAAAGGTCAGCGCCGGAAATTCCAGACGCTTATATTGATTATCACGTATGCGGCGGTTTTCATTTGTTCTCATTTGCTCATATGCGCACTCGTTCATATGTTTATTATATGACCACGCTTTTCTTGTGTCAAGGCAGAACGTGATAGTTATTTTCATATGTAAAGGCAGAAGTGACAGGTTATAGTATGTGCCTTCGCCCGGAAACACAAAATGCAGAAAGACACTCAGAAAAGAGCCTTTCTGCATTTTGTAATTGAATGGAAAATATCAATTATTTACTTGTTTAGTCTTTCACCAACGGCGCCGCCAGGATGTATCAGGGCAAACTGTTCGTTTTTATAACCCGTTTCTTCAATCAGTGCAGCCTGCAGAGCATCGAAAATAATTGACATGGCTGTAAAGCTTGTGGTTCCCTGGCTGTTATATTTATCGGTTTCACGAGTGACATACATCGCCAGGACGATATCAGCCCCCGCTGCAAGGGGAGAATCCATGTTTTCCGTAACGGCAATGACTGTTACCCCTTTTTCTTTGCATATGTGAAGGACCGGAATCAATTCATCTGTTTTACCGCCGCGGGAGGCCAGGAGCATTACATCTCCTTTTTGCAGAAAACCCAGAGCTCCGTGGACCGCTTCTGACGGATAAATAAATCTTCCGGGCCGTTCAATGCAGCACATCAGGTGTGCAAAATGCATACATGCGATCCCTGAATGTCCGCAGGCGCATGCTGCAATCCTCGGCGTCACCGCCAGCACATCCACCGCTCTGGCGAATTCTTTTTTATCGAGCCAGTCAAATCCGCCTGCTATACATGCAGCTTCGATTTCAAATGTCTCTTTCGCCGACTGTAGTCCTTCGTCTTTCATTAAGTCCTGCTTTCACAGCTGTATTTAAATGGAAAAAACAGATTTTATCAGATTTTTCCCTGACCGTAATATGCGTTGGTACCGTTCTTACGCTGGTAGTGCTTGTCGAGGAGCGTCTTCTGCAGCGGCTCAATCGTGTTGCCTGACAGGGATTTGCAGTGCCATGCCATCATGCCGACCTCTTCAAGTACCACTGCGTTATGTACGGCGCTCAAGGGATCTTTTCCCCACGTGAACGGACCGTGACTGTGCACAAGGACCGCCGATATCTCATCGGGATTTATCTCCTCAAACCGCTCAATGATGACTTTCCCTGTCTCCTTCTCATATTCTCCTTTGATTTCAGAATCGGTCATGCGTCGGGTACAGGGAATCTCTCCATAAAAATAATCAGCCTGCGTTGTGCCGTAGGCGGGGATTCCCATACCGGACTGGGCAAATATCGTAGCCCACCGGCTGTGCGTGTGTACCACGCCGCCTATATTCGGGAATGCCTTATAAAGTTCCAGATGAGTAGGCGTGTCAGACGAAGGATTCATTATGCCTTCAACTCTATGACCGTCAAGGTCGACAACCACCATATCTTCTAGCTTCAATCTTGTATATTCAACGCCGGATGGTTTGATGACAATGAGGCCTTTTTCACGGTCTATGCCTGATACATTGCCCCATGTAAAGGTGACCAGATTGTTCCTGGGAAGTTCGAGGTTCGCCTCGAAAACCTTCTTCTTAAGTTCTTCCAGCATGTTTGGCTCTCCTATTCCGTCAGCTTTTCTTTAATTAAAAAGCAGGTTAATTTCCAACTGCGGCTGTTAACCGTTTGTATTTTCCGACATAATTGCAAAAGTAGCTGTCAGACCCATCCGGTTGGCACCGGCATCCATCAGTTCTTTACAGAAAGCAGCCGTCTTGATACCGCCGTCGATCTTTATGCCGATTGCATCACCCACAACAGATCGAATGAACTTCACTTCTTCAGGCTGCGCTTTGCCGCTGGCGAGGAAGTGCTGAACTTTTACAAAGT
>DIEQ01000098.1 GCA_002418705.1 Mageeibacillus sp. UBA5770
CCGGGAAGATAGATCGCTGCCGGATTTTTATTCCTCAATAGCTCAGTTGGTAGAGCATGCGGCTGTTAACCGCAGGGTCGTAGGTTCGAGTCCTACTTGAGGAGCCAGGATAACCCCAAGAACCGCAAGGTTTTCGGGGTTTTTTGTTGTTTTCAGGCAGAAAATAATAGCTTAAATTTATTTTTCCGGGATAAGTAATGATAAAATTGTCAGAAAATGCACCTTAATAGTGACTTTTACAACCAAATTCAATAAGGATACGCGTTTTTATTTGATTGTTATAATGATAATCTTAGTCTATAATGGGAAATCGTAAAAACAATATGAAAATCATATCAGGTGCAACAGCCATTATATTTTTGTGTGGAGGGAAATTGAATGAGTATGCAAACCGCTGAAATCAAAAAGGCCATTGAGAGTGGTAAGACATCCATTGGTATCGAGCTGGGTTCAACGAGAATTAAAACTGTCCTGATCGGCCCCGATAACAGTCCGATAGCATCCGGTGGGTATGACTGGGAAAACAGCTATATCAATAATGTATGGACGTATAGTCTGGAAGATGTCTGGAAAGGTGTTCAGACCAGCTATCAGAAAATGATACAAAGCGTTAAGACATTATATGACGCTGACATCGTAGCAACAGGATCAATTGGTTTCAGCGGCATGATGCACGGATATATGGTTTTCGATAAGGACGGCAACCTGCTTACGCCGTTTAGAACCTGGAGAAATAATATTACAGGTCAGGCTGCGGAAGCATTGACGGAGTTATTCGACTATCCCATCCCCCAGCGATGGGGCATAGCGCACCTGTATCAGGCGATCCTCAATAAGGAAGAACACATTAACAGGATTGACCAGCTTACAACGCTTTCGGCCTATATACACTGCAAACTGACCGGGAGGCGGGTTATCGGCATTGGCGAAGCTTCCGGCGTTTTCCCGATTGACCCGAACTTGAAGGGGTACAACCAGAAACTGGTTGAAATGTTCAATCAGCAGATCAGTGAATATGGCTTCAGCTGGAAACTCCAGGAAATTCTTCCTGAAGTTCTGGTTGCCGGTGAGATGGCCGGTGAATTGACTGCTGAAGGAGCTCGGCTGCTTGATATTTCAGGCATGCTCAGCGCAGGGATTCCGCTCTGCCCGCCGGAAGGCGATGCCGGCACAGGCATGGTTGCAACAAACAGTATTGCCGTAAGGACAGGAAATGTCTCCGCCGGAACTTCGGTTTTTGCCATGATCGTTCTCGAAAAGGAGCTCTCTAAGGCATATAGCGAAATAGATCTGGTAACAACTCCCGAAGGCAATATGGTTGCTATGGTCCATTCGAATAACTGCACTTCGGATTATGATGCGTGGATTGGCCTGTTTGGAGAGGCGATTAAAGCGATGGGCTTCGATGTGCCCAAATACCAGCTCTATGACACGCTGCTTGGTCTGGCCCTCAAGGGCGACCCGGATTGCGGCGGATTATTATCCTATGGCTATATCTCCGGTGAACATATCACGAAGTTCGAAGAGGGGAGACCCTTGTTCACAAGATCCTCAGCTGACAATTTCAATCTGGCTAATTTTATGCGTGTTCATCTTTTTACCGCGCTTGGCGTATTAAAAACAGGGTTAAAAATTCTGCTTGAGCAGGAAGCTGTGAAGGTTAATGAGATCAGGGGACACGGCGGGTTCTTCAAGACAAAAGAAGTCGGACAGAGGATCATGGCTGCTGCAACGAATACACCGACGTCCATTATGGAAACTGCCGGCGAAGGCGGCGCATGGGGTATTGCCTTGCTTGCTTCATATATGATCAATAAAGCGGCCGGTGAAACCCTGGATCAGTACCTGAGTAATAAAGTATTCGCAGGAAAAACGGGAGAGGTTATCGAGCCGAACCCGTCAGATGTAGCCGGTTTCAATGCGTTTTTTGAGCGTTATACCGAAGGCCTGGCGATAGAAAGAGCAGCTGTTGATCATTTGATTTAAGAAGATGCTCTTTTATACCCATCCCTTACATGTTTGGCTGATTATTGTAACGAGTCATTTTCAGAAAACTGATTGAGTGTATGGAAGGCAATACCCCTGCGGATATTGCCTTCCATGCACTTTTTTATGCCTTGATTATTTTATGACATGCAAAAATCGACTTACATACAAGATAGTCTGATTTTGAACATTTACAGCTTAATAACGAACAGACAAAGTCCAAATACTCTGTTAGAATGCCATCATAGGTCATTTTTGAGCGATGAAAATTGTTTATACCCTTTGAAAATTCATTTTTTCAAAGTTGGATTTCTGTACAATAAGCTTGACATGTACACGTGTTGTATTTAAAATCATATTACAAACTAAATCAAATCGAGAAAGTTGTACTGCTTCTCGATTTTTTTATGCGCATTAGTGCAAAATAAACATACAAGTTGGGCAAATAAATCAATTAACTGTAAAAATAGCATAAAAATCGACGATAAAGTTGGGATTATCTATTGACACACTACTGGTTTGTCGTGTAGTATTCACTTAAAACAGGGGCTAATCTGTATTGAACTTGGTGAAAACGTTGTTTGATGGGCTTATAAAGAGCTTGTGGAACAGCAAGGTGTACGGTAACATAGAACCAATGACATTACAAGTGATGCCCCTCGGAAAACACATGAGATATCAAAAGGAGAAGAACATGAAAAAAGTAAAGAGAATTCTTGCTACAGTTCTTGCTACAGCTCTTCTGTTGTCTGCCGCTGCATGCGCATCAACAACAACTGCTACAACTGCCGCTGCTACAACAGCTGCTACAACTGCCGCCGGTGAAACAACAGCTGCAGCTGTTGAAACAACAGCTGCCGGCGCTACTTTCAAAGTTGGCGTTGCAATGCCTACACAGTCTTCTGAGCGTTGGATCGCTGACGGCGCTAACATCAAGGGTCAGCTTGAGGCTCTTGGTTATGTAGTTGATCTTCAGTATGCTGAAGATGATGTACAGGCTCAGGTGAACCAGATTGAAAACATGATCACAAACGGAGCTAACTGCCTCGTTATCGCAGCTATCGACTCTTCTGCTCTTGTTAATATCCTTGCAAAAGCAAAAGAATCCGAGATCCCGGTTATCGCTTATGACCGTCTTCTCATGAACACAGATGCTGTTTCCTACTATGCAACATTCGACAACTATCAGGTTGGCGTGCTTCAGGCATCCTACCTTGTAGATGCTCTTGGACTTAAGGACGGCAAAGGCCCTTTCAATGTTGAGCTCTTCGCCGGTTCTCCTGATGACAACAATGCTACATTGTTCTGGAACGGTGCAATGGATACACTCCAGCAGTACATTGATTCCAAGCAGATCGTTGTTCTTTCCGGTCAGGTCGAGTTCGAGAAGTGTGCAATTCTGAGATGGTCTCAGGAAGGTGCTCAGGCCAGAATGGAAAACATTCTTTCCGGAACATACTCCGGCGGCGCTAAAGTTGATGGCGTACTTTCTCCTTACGACGGTCTCTCCTATGGTATCGCAGCTGCCCTTGAAGGCGCAGGATACACTGTAGGCGAAGGCTGGCCTCTTATCACCGGACAGGATGCTGAGCTGATGGGCGTTAAGAACCTTATCTCCGGCAAGCAGGCAATGACTGTCTTTAAGGACACCCGCGTTCTCGCCTCTAAGTGCGTTAAGATGGTTGAAGCAGTTCTCAAGGGAACTGAGCCGGAAATCAACGACACAAAGACATATGACAATGGCGTCCTCGTAGTACCCTCATTCCTTTGCACTCCAGTTGCAGTTACCAAGGATAACTATGTCAAAGAAGTTATCGATGCCGGTTACTACACAGCTGAGCAGGTTGCAGGCTAATATCAGTCAGATTTAGTATCATCATCCGATCCGGTTTTACCGTACCCGGTTAAGGAAGAACTAAAAAAGTAATTATGAACTGTTTGTACGGTGGCAACTCCATTCAGGGGTTGCCACCGTCAAATTTACAAGAAAGGAGCCCTTGAAAATGTCAAACGTTCTTCTCGAAATGAGACACATAACCAAGGTGTTTTCAGGCGTTAAGGCCCTTGATGATGTTAACCTCACAGTCAAGGAAGGTGAGATCCATGCTCTTTGCGGCGAAAACGGAGCTGGTAAGTCAACGCTGATGAATGTTCTCAGCGGAGTCTATCCTCATGGCACATACTCAGGAGAAATTTTACTTAACGGTAAGGAATGTAAGTTTCACGATATCAAGGCCAGTGAAAACCAGGGAATTGTTATTATTCACCAGGAACTGGCTCTCAGCCCATATCTCTCAATTGCTGAGAATGTTTTTATAGGAAATGAACAGACAAAAATCGGCGGCGTTGTTGACTGGAACAGGACACGCGCTCACTCGGCTGATCTTTTGAAGGAAGTTGGCCTGGAGAACGAAAATGTTAACACCCGTATTATGGATATAGGTGTTGGCAAGCAACAGTTAGTTGAAATAGCGAAGGCTCTCTCCAAAAAGGTGAAGCTGCTGATATTGGACGAACCTACTGCAGCACTTAATGATGAAGAGAGTAACAAACTTCTGGTTCTGCTGAAAAAATTGCAGTCACAGGGTATTACATCGATAATGATTTCCCACAAATTGAACGAAATTTCTAAGGTGGCTGATGTTATTACGGTTATTCGTGACGGTAAGATGATCGAAACAATCCAGCGTGATAATGAACCGATAAATGAAGACCGCATTATCAAAGGCATGGTTGGCCGTGAACTTACCAACAGATATCCGGACCGTGAGAAAAATATAGGTGAAGTCGTATTTGAAGTTAAAGACTGGAATGTCTACCATCCGCTTGAGTCTAACCGGAAGATGATTAATAATGTCAATTTCAATGTACGCAAAGGTGAAGTTGTCGGACTTGCAGGATTGATGGGCGCCGGACGTACAGAACTGGCGATGAGTATTTTCGGGCGTTCATACGGACAGAAGATTACCGGTAAAGTTATAAAAGACGGCAAAGAGATTAATGTTCACACTATTACGAATGCCGTTGATAACGGACTGGCGTATGTTACGGAAGACCGCAAGACATATGGCCTTATCCTGATTGATGATGTTAAACGCAACATGACTCTTGCGAGCCTCGACTCCTTTTCAAGCAAGAGGGGCGTACTCAACAAGAATGAAGAAATTCTTGCAGCTGAAGAGTACAAGAGGAAGATCAATGTTAAAGCAAACAGCATTGAGCAAGTTGTCGGCAGCCTTTCCGGCGGAAATCAGCAGAAGGTTGTTCTAGCCAAGTGGATTCTGACACATCCTGACGTCCTGATCCTGGATGAACCTACAAGAGGAATCGATGTCGGCGCCAAGTACGAGATTTACTGCGTGATTAACCAGCTCGTTGCCGAGGGCAAATCCATTATTATCATCTCGTCTGAACTGCCTGAAATTCTGGGCATGGCTGACAGGGTATATGTTGTGAATGAAGGCGAAATTGCCGGCGAATTTGCACGGGCAGATGCTACGCAGGAATCAATTATGAAGTGTATTATGTCGCATCAGAAGGAGGCCAAATAAGATGGGTGTGAATGAATTAAAATCCGGGAAAAAGTCCATTCAGGGCGTGAATCTTCGCCAATATGGCATGATGATCGCTTTGATCGTTATTTTTGTTATGTTTTCATTAGCCACAAAGGGAACGATGTTTTTCCCTGACAACTTTAACAATCTTATCATGCAGAACTCATATGTTGTTATTCTTGCCTGCGGTATGTTACTTTGCATACTGACCGGTAATGTTGACCTTTCTGTTGGTTCTGTCGTAGCATTCGTAGGTGCAATTTCAGCGACGCTGATGGTTGACTATAAGATGCCTGTCTGGCTGGCAATTATCGCCGGTTTTGTCATCGGTGCACTTGTCGGAAGCTTCCAGGGATTCTTTATTGCCTATGTACAGATCCCCGCTTTCATTGTAACCCTTGCGGATATGTTGATTTTCCGCGGCCTGACAATGGTTGTCTTAAAAGGACAGACCAAAGGTCCCCTTGATGTTGGTTTCAGACAGATTGCTGCAGGATATATGCCTACAAAATTTGTTGAAATATCAGGGACTGAGTATGATCTTGTGTCACTGGCACTTGGTGTGTTAGCTGCAATTGTAATAATCATTATGGAAATCCGCGGCAGAAGCATTAAGAAAAAATACAATTTCTATGTAACACCTGTCATTCAGTCTATCATTAAGGTTGCGGTCATCATTATTGTAGCCAATATCTTTACTTATAAGCTTTCCCTTTCTTCGGGGCTCCCGATTGTTCTTTCCATTCTTATTGCCCTTATCATCATCTATTCATTCATCACACAGAACACGGTTGCCGGACGTCACGTGTATGCACTGGGCGGAAATGCAAAGGCAGCTAAGCTCTCCGGTATTAATACAGCAAAAGTCATGTTCTTCGTCTATTTCAGCATGGGCCTTATGTGTGCAGTCGCCGGAATTGTTCTTGCTTCAAGAAACGGTGCTGCAACCCCGAAAGCCGGCGACAGTTTTGAGCTTGATGCCATCGCTTCCTGCTATATCGGAGGCGCTTCCACAACAGGCGGTGTCGGTACGGTTATCGGCGCTGTTGTCGGTGCTTTGATCATGGGCGTTCTGAACATGGGCATGTCCCTTCTCGGATGGTCGGTTGACTGGCAGAAGGTCGTTAAGGGCGCTGTCCTTCTCGGAGCTGTTTCTGTTGACTTAATTTCCAAGCGTAAATCATCCAAATAATGATATGGATCCTGCGGTCAGATTTCTGATCAGAAAGATTCAATTCATTCCTATGCTTCTCTTCTAAAAAGTAATGCGGACGGCAGCCTCCTTTGCCGGATTTTCGTTAGATCGTGTTACAAAATGTGTGGACAGCATGTCTCCGTTTTTCAATGTTTAAACGGAGACATGCATATCCGGCACACAAGGAATCAATGAAACGGAGTAATATTGTGGCATTCAGTGAAGACAGTAAGCATAAATATCAGGTTCTTGAAAATTGGATCCGTTCCAGGATATCGGACGGTACGTATGCCAGCGGGCAGAAAATTCCGTCTGAGAATAAGCTTGCCGAGCAATTTGACATAAGCAGGCAGACGGTACGTCAGGCTATTACGCATCTTGAAAAAAAGGGGACACTGGTGAGCCGCAGAGGAAGCGGAACCTATGTGTCTGAAGTAACAAGGGCTATGACAATCGGCTATATCGCAACAAGCATAACCGATTATATTTTTCCGGGTATCACAAGCGGTATAGAAGATGTTCTTACTGCAAACGGATACAGTATGACCCTGGGCGTAACCAAGAACAGGGTAGAGATTGAGCACCATTTGCTGCAGTCCCTTATGAATAAGGGTGTTGACGGCATTATCATTGAGGGCAACCGTTCTGCGCTGCCTAATCCTAATTTGCCGCTATACAGAGAATTATCAGACAAAGGGATTCCCTATGTCTTTATTAACGGATATTACGAAGCACTTGCCCCGGTATATGTTGTAACCAACGACAGAGCGGGCGGGAAACTTGCAGTCGACTATCTATACAGTCTCGGCCACAGAAGAATCGGCGGTATTTTTAAGGCGGATGACCGGCAGGGACATGAACGCTATGCAGGATTCTCCGAGGCGGTGGTAAGTCACAAGCTGCCGATGGACGATGATGATGTGATCTGGTATACGACTCCGGATCTCGACCATCTTTTTTCAAAAAGTGAAGAGTCAAGACTCCTGCGTCGTCTGCAGAAATGCACGGCGGTTGTGTGTTACAACGATCAGGTAGCTATCCGGATGATTCAGTCTATGATAAAAAACGGCATTCGAATCCCGCAGGATAAGTCAATTATCGGTTTTGACAATTCATCAATCTCTGAACTTTCTCCCGTCCGCATTACCTCGTTGACCCATCCGGCAGATTTGCTCGGCAGGGAAGCCGCGAGAAGACTGCTTGAGATGATCGAGACCGGAGACCGCGCAAAATCACTCGTCATGAATGTTGATTTAATTGTGAAAGATTCGACAGGCGCTGCAGCCGGTGAGAATGAATAGATAATCAATTGCTGCCAATGACGTCATGAAATACATGACGAACATAAACTAGGAGGAAACGAATATGTCTGATTTGAAAAAGCACGAGTTTTGGTTTGTAACAGGGGCACAGAAGCTTTATGGTGATATTTTCCAGGAGATGGTCAGCCACTCCGAAGAGATCGCAGCAGCTTTGAATGATGATCCGAATATCCCTGGTACCGTGATCTATAAGCCTGTTGTTACACAAACTTCTGAGATTACAGCTACTCTTGAAGCAGCCAGCCTTGATCCGAATTGCGCCGGCGTCATCACCTGGATGCACACGTTCTCACCTTCAAAGATGTGGATCGCCGGATTTGCTGCGCTTTCCAAGCCGCTCCTTCAATTTGATACACAATATAACCGTGATATCCCGTGGGACTCCATTGATATGGATTTCATGAACATGAACCAGTCGGCGCACGGTGACAAGGAACACGGCTTTATTACCTCCCGTATGCGTCTTCCCCGTAAAGTAATTTCCGGACACTGGAGCAGTACTGAAGTACGCGGGCGCATTGCAGACTGGATGCGTGCAGCCATCGGCGTTGCTGTGAGCAAGAAGCTGAAAGTCATTCGTATCGGAGACAATATGCGCGAAGTTGCTGTTACCGAAGGCGATAAAGTGGAAGCACAGATCAAGCTGGGCTGGCAGGTCAATGGCTGGGGAATCAGCGATCTGACTGATGTAATGGCTCAGGTCACGGATGCACAGATTGAAGCACAGATGGCACAGTATGCCGAGCGATATACAATGGCTACGGATAACCTGGATGCAGTTCGTTTCCAGGCTAAGGCAGAAACCGCTCTTCGAATGATGTTTGCGGAAGGCGGCTTCGGAGCGATGACCGATACCTTCCAGGATCTGCACGGCATGGAACAGCTCCCGGGACTTGCCATTCAGAATATGATGGCTGACGGTTACGGATTCGGCGGAGAAGGCGACTGGAAGACAGCAGCGCTTGTCCGCGTCATGAAGCAGATGGCACTCGGACTCACCGGCGGTACTTCTTTCATGGAAGATTATACATATCATTTTGAACCCGGCAATGAGTATGTTCTCGGTGCCCATATGCTTGAAGTCTGCCCGACACTTGCTTCTCACAAACCGAGAATTGAAGTGCATGCACTTGGCATCGGCGGCAAGAATGATCCCGCACGTATTGTGTACGACGGAGCTGGCGGAGATGCCATCCTCGCATCGCTTGTTGACATGGGCGGAAGACTCCGCCTGATCGTCAATGATGTCAAGGCCGTTGAACCGCTTCAGAAGATGCCCAAGCTCCCGGTCGCACGTGTTATGTGGAGGCCTATGCCTGACATTTCTACCGGTACAGAAGCCTGGATTCTCGCCGGCGGAGCTCACCACAATGTAATGAGCTACTCTTTGAAGGCAGAGCATATGAGAGACTGGGCCGAGATGATGCAGATTGAATTCGTTCATATCAGTGAGAAGACAACCATTCCGGCTCTTCGTCAGGAACTTCTCTGGAATGATCTCGCCTGGAAATTACTGTAATCAGCAATAAATAAAGAACCCCGGTCTATTTTGCTGCAGACCGGGGTCCTGCTATGTAAAAGAGGTAGAATTATGCTTGAAGAATTGAAGAAGTCAGTCTATGAAGCCAACATGGCATTACAGGCACATGGCCTGATCGTATTTACATGGGGAAATGTTTCCGGGATTGACCGCGAAAAAGGACTTTTTGTCATCAAGCCATCCGGTGTGCCTTATGAGGAACTTAAGGTTTCTGACATGGTTGTTATGAACATGTCCGGCGAAAAAGTGGAAGGTGACCTGAATCCTTCATCGGATACACCTACACATCTTGCACTATATCATGCCTTTGAGGCAGCTGACGGAATTGTACATACACACTCAAGATGGGCGACGATCTGGTCGCAGGCCGGCAGGGGCATTCCTGCTTACGGTACAACTCACGGCGATTATTTTTACGGTGAAATTCCGTGCACCCGGCTCATGACACCTGAAGAGATTGCCGGACAGTATGAACTTGAGACGGGCAATGTCATTATTGAGACTTTTGAATCGAGACAAATTGACCCGGCACAGGTTCCTGCGGTTCTTGTTCAGTCTCACGGTCCGTTTACCTGGGGCAAAAATGCAGCCGACGCCGTTCATAATGCCGTCGTCCTGGAAGAGCTCGCGATGATGGCCTGGCACACTGAGATGATTCCTGCATCTGCCTCCCGCGATCCGATGCAGGATGTTCTGCTTGATAAGCACTTTCTGCGCAAGCACGGTCCGGGCGCCTATTACGGCCAGAAAAAAGACTGAATATTTGAAGAGCGAATAACTGATTGAGGTGCCTTTCATGACATACAAGACAAAAAGATTCCGATATTTGTTTTTCGGGTCACTGACGGGATTCTTTGCCGTCATTTCACTCATACTTCTGATTGTTACAATGGAGACCATAACAATCCTGTATCTGTTCGTTCTCGGATGTGTCAGCGGATTTGAGTTTTATAACTGGTTTAAGATCAGGAATATAAAGGATGAACCGAAGCCCTCTCCGAAGTTGCCTGACGAAGGGCCGCTGTAAAGCGATTTTCCAGTGTTTAGGAGGATTTTATGCCCGGCTTCCTGCTTATGCAGCGGCCGGGTATTGTTTTTCTTGCAATTGGTGCCGGTTTTCTTTATAGTCTATACGGGGCTGACGGATTCCTTTTGACGCGCATTCAATGTGGTACGTAAGCCCGGGTACATATGCTCCGGTCGATGACGCTTCGACAACTAAATTTTGGAGGAAAATATTCATGACAAAGAAACAGAACTCTTCTGCAGTTGGAACTCTCTATCTGGCGACCTCTGCCGTAATTGCAGCGCTGTATGTTGTGCTGACCCTGCCTTTTGCACAATTCGCTTTCGGACCGATTCAGTTCAGGCTCGCTGAAATTATGGTCGTACTCCCGATATTCACGCCTGCGGCCATTCCGGGATTAACACTCGGATGTTTTCTGGCGAATCTTCTAAACCCGAACAACCTTGGACCGATTGACATTGTGTTCGGATCAGCGGCAACTCTGATTGCTGCCGTGATGACCAGGTGGATATCTGTAAATGCGGTTCGAATTTCCGAACGTCCACGCGATATCCTGGCGCTGGTTCCGCCGGTTCTTGTAAATGCGCTTGTTGTCGGAACATACCTGTCCTTCCTGCTGACCGAGGGTCCGGTTACGGCAGCCGTCATCGCACTGAACATACTTTATGTCGGATTAAGTGAAGCTGTTGTTGTCTATGCATTGGGCTTCCCGTTCCTTCTTGTTTTGAAGAAAACAAAAATTGACAGGATCTGGAAGAAGAATTGAGGTTTTATGGCACATTATTTTGAAGAGAATCCTACGAGTCCGTCTGATCCAAAATTCCTGGAAGCGCGTTTCCACGGAATTGACTTTTTGTTTTCATCGGACTCCGATGTTTTTTCCAAAAAACAGATTGATTTCGGCACTAAGCTTCTGCTTGATACTGCCATTTTGGATCTGCATACGCGCTGTATCAAAAAGGGCCGTGTACTGGACCTTGGTTGCGGCTATGGTGTAATCGGAATTACGATGAAGCGTGTTTTTCCGGCTATGGACGTAGTGATGGCCGATATCAATCAGCGTGCCCTGGCGCTTGCCAAAGAAAATGCCAGGACCAATCACAGTCCCTTCGTTACGATTGTAGCTTCAGACGGGTGGGAGAACATGGAAGGCTCTTTTGATATCGTGATGACCAATCCGCCCGTGCGAGCGGGTAAAAAGACCGTGTTTGCCTTTTACGACGGCGCATTCGAGCATCTCGCGCCGGGCGGATTTCTTTATGTTGTACTTCAGAAAAAACAGGGTTCCCCATCAAGCTTCGCGCACCTTGAAGAACTTTTCGGGAACTGTGAGGTTATTGAAAAGGAAGGCGGCTATTGGATTATGAGGTCGCAAAAGAGCAAATAGTCACACCTGGACAGCGGAGCCTTCTTTTTGCACGGGACTATTTTCGTGGTAAAATAAACTTGTGATGGAAACATCTCAGTATATAAGATATGACATCGGAGGAGTACTATGTCTTCATGTGACAGTTGTAAAAGCAAAGATTCATGCGGGTCGGCATCTACTGGAAGCTGCCCGAGTGAAAACGAACAGGGGCCGGCTTCTTTACTGGAAGCACTTCATAACGAATCATCCGTCAAGAGGGTTTTTGGAATCTGCAGCGGCAAAGGCGGCGTCGGAAAATCGCTGGTTACTTCGGTAATCGCAGCCAAGCTTGCACGTGACGGCTATAAAGTCGGAATTCTGGATGCCGATGTCACAGGTCCTTCTATTCCGAAGGCCTTCGGACTGTCCGGTCAGCTGAAGGGCAGCCAGGAAGGCATTATGCCTGCCATTTCACATTCAGGAATTCAGATTGTATCGGTAAATCTTCTCATGGAGAATGCCGAGGCTCCGGTACTGTGGCGCGGTCCTGTAATTGCAGGTGTAGTGAAACAGTTCTGGACAGATGTTATCTGGAAAGAGCTTGATGTTCTGCTGATTGATATGCCTCCGGGCACGGGTGATGTCCCGCTTACGGTTTTCCAGTCGATACCCCTCGACGGTATCTTTCTGGTCTCGACACCGCAGGACCTGGTCTCAATGATCGTCAACAAGGCCAGGAATATGGCTCTGATGATGAAGGTCCGTATCCTCGGATTTGTCGAAAACATGAGTTATATTACCTGTTCACACTGCGGAGAGAGACAGTCGATTTTTGGTGAGGGCGGTGTTGATAAGGCTGCGGCTGAGCTGAATGTACCGGTGTTTGATAAGGTTCCGGTTGATCCGTACGTTACTTCACTGGTTGATTCGGGTGACATTGAGAAGATCAATACAGATATTCTCGACAACACCGTCAAGTTTATTGAAGAGCTCATCGACAAGAAATAATCGACGGAATTCACGCAATTATCGGGGAGATTGGAAGCATGAGAAGCAGAAGTTTTCGTTATGCGGGACGGTTGTTGATGCTGGCAGCGGCTTTCATTACCTGTGTCTGCGCATTAAGCGCATGCAGCGGTTCATTCGGGAAATCTTCCGGGAATTCTTCCGCATATCTGGGTGAATACTCCTATAATTCCCCTATATCCGCCATGGTGTATGAAGACATGGGTACGGAGGGGGCAGGTATTCAGTACCGCATGGTAACGGATTACGATAAGCTGATTGCGTATTCTCCCGTTCCTGTCTGTCTCTATTTTTACGGCGGACTTGATACCGATAACAGCGGAATCACTGCCGATGTCGAGCAAATGGCTGAGAATTACCACGATAAGATTCTATTTGTATCTGTTGACGCCGAACAGAATAACGAACTTGCTTCGCATTTTGAATTAGAAGCTTTACCGGACTTTGTTTTATTGGAAAACGGGTCCTTAAAGGCTTCTTTTTCGAGTTTTGACGGAAAAACATGGGCCGGACGCGATTTGGAAGAATGGATTCTTGCAAACATCGACATCTCCTGAGACGAAGATGCCGGAAGTGACAAAGGAGACTAACTATGATTATGTATGATTTTAAGCATGCAATTGGTCAGGACAGTCATCGGTTTGTTGAAGTCGACGAGAACGGAAATCCAAAGAATCCCGATGACAATCGGAAACTTATCCTCGGGGGGGTTGTCATCCCCGGCGGAAGGCCGCTGAAGGCAAACAGTGACGGTGATGTCATACTGCACGCACTGACCAACGCCATATCGGGTATTACCTGTGTTAATGTGCTTGGACTAAAAGCGGACCGACTTTGCCTCGAACAGGGAATCAGGGACAGCAGGAAATATCTTGAGCTGGCCATTGATGATCTCGATGGGTGGGATATCAATCATGTTTCATTTTCCATTGAATGCATGACGCCCCGGCTTGCAGAGCATATAGAGAATATTCGTACAAGTATCGCCGATATCCTTCAGATTCCGCCTAGCTCCATCGGTATAACAGCTACTTCCGGCGAAGGGTTAAGTGACTTTGGCAGGGGAGAAGGAATCATGGTATTCTGCAGCATCACTGTGCGTCTGGCATTCGGCGATTTTTCAGAAGATCTGCCCACAGGAGGTCCTCTGGAGTTGTAATTTTGATATTTGTATACGAGCCTTCAACCAGATAGACGGGCAGGCCGATAGCTTCCGCAAGGGAAGTGTCGTCGGTTGCGGCCCGTTTTTCTTTTTGACCTGCTTCATATGACTTTAGCAGAAGTGAATAGGTAAACGCCTGGGGGGTCTGTATTGCAAAAAGCTTCTCCCGGTCCGGTGTGCCGGTCACTCTGCGGTTCTGTGCTGAATCTATTTGCTTAATTGTATCCTTGACCGGTACTGCTGCTGCGCAGATGCCGTGAATTTTCGCGCCTTCAAGACACCTCTGCAGTGTATCCGATTCAACGAAACAGCGGGCACCGTCATGGATGAACACTACATCCTCCTCGGCGGGGACTATGCTGAGTTCCTGCAGTGCGCAGACGCCGTTCCATACAGAGTCCTGCCTTGTCGCACCGCCGGGAATAATTTGTTCGATAAAAGATATTTTGTAATCATCACAGATTTTCCGGACTTCCGGGACGGCTTCCGGCGAAGTAACGAGGATTCCGTGCATGGAAAAAGTACCGGCCGCCTTACGCTGTGCAGCAAATTCTTCGAAGGCGATAAGCGTTCGGGCGAGAACCGGAATGCCGCCTACAGGAATAAGCTGCTTACTTGCATGGCCTCCCATGCGCCGGCCCTGGCCTGCAGCAGGAATAATGACATATAGCCGGTCAGATTTTGCCGGGTCAGATGAAGCCTTCATAGTGTACCTCTCCTGGGTTTTTTCTCGTTCTCCGCGGCGAAAAGCACATCCATCGCTTCGGATAGTGTATCAGCATAAATAAGCTCCGGAAGAACAGGGGCGTTCGCCGAGGCTGAAGTTGTTTTGGCGGAGCGGGTATTTCGCTGCTTGCCGATGCGGTCGATTCCGGATTTGTTGCTTCCGGGCAGGATGCACGAAGAGAACCCGAGGCGTGCAGCCTCGGTAATGCGGCGCTCGATATCCCCGATCGGGCGAATTTCCCCGGTCAGTCCCACTTCGCCGAGGACGAGGGTGTCAGGACGTACGGGACGGTCTTTGAGAGCCGAATAGACAGCGGCCAATATGGCAAGGTCACATGCAGTCTCGGTAATCCGGAGACCTCCGACAACGTTAATATAGGCGTCCATGTTGTTGATACCGGCAGAAAAGTTCTTCTCAAGTACAGCCAGAAGCATTCCGATACGGCCTCGGTCGAGTCCCTGGGCCATGCGCTGGGGCGTGGAATAACTTGATGGATTCAGGAGGGCCTGTATCTCGACGAGTACCGGACGGGTACCCTCCATGCAGGCCGTTACGACGGAGCCGGGAACCTGAATCGGACGTCCTGACAAAAGAAGCGTGGAAGCGTTTTCAACCTCAGTAAGCCCGATATCCGTCATTTCGAAAAATGCGAGTTCACCCGTCGCGCCGAAGCGGTTCTTAACTGCACGCAGCATGCGGTAGGGGCTGCTGTTCTCGCCTTCAAAGTAGATTACGGTATCGACCATGTGCTCAAGAACACGGGGGCCTGCAAGGGCACCGTCCTTTGTTACATGGCCGACAAGGACAATTGTGATCAGGAGGTTTTTAGCAAGCCGCAGCAGCCCCGCGGTAACCTCGCGGACCTGACTGACGCTGCCCGGAGCGGATGAGAGCTCTTCCGAGAAAAGTGTCTGTATGGAATCGATGATACAAAGAGCGGGCTTTGAGGAGGAGATTGTCTCGGAAACCTCCTCAAAAGAAGTCTGTGTACAGACGGTAATGTGATTTGTCTCGATCCCGAGCCTGGAAGCGCGAAGACGGATCTGAGTCTTGGATTCTTCCCCGGAGACATACAGTACATTACCCTTGGTTTTAGCCAGATGAC
The DNA here is from genome assembly GCA_002418705.1 of Mageeibacillus sp. UBA5770. Next base: position 15,993 of record DIEQ01000098.1, read on the forward strand.
TTACCTGCAGAAGAAGCGTTGACTTTCCTATGCCGGGATCGCCGCCTATAAGGACAAGGGATCCGGTGACAAATCCGCCGCCGAGTACCCTGTCAAGTTCTTTAAGTCCTGAAGTGTAGCGCGGATTATCATCCTCGGACACTTCGGAAAGCAGCACGACATCATTGCCGCTGACCCATCCCTGCCGCATGGAAGGCTTTGTGGAAGCCGACGCCGCGCGTGATTCATTCGTGCGTTCTTCAACCAGGGAGTTCCAGGTCTGGCAGGAGGGGCACTTTCCCATCCATCCGGAGGTCTCATATCCGCAGGCGTTACATACGTAAATTGACTTGCTTTTAGCCACCGTCAGCCCCTCGATTCTTTCATATCTTTCCAGCTTTCCGCGCAGGAAATTTCTGCATTTACAAATAAGTATACCATCTGATCAGACAAAGTATCTGGAAATCATTTTGCTTTTTTATGAAAAACGATAGTACACATGTTGGCCCGAATAGCATAAAATAGAAAAGGTTCGGGGTATAAATCCCCGTGCCGGGGAGTGTATTAAATATGCTAAAGCCTTGGATTCATCAATATGACCCTGCCATGAAGCCTTCACAGGCGTATCCTGACAAAACCATGTATGAGATGCTTGCCAGAACGGAAGAATATTTCCCGCGAACAACAGCGATTTCTTTTGAAGGACAGAAGATATCCTTTCGGACACTACTTTTCGAAGTTGACATAATAGCGAGGGCACTCACAGATTTAGGCATGAAAAGAGGCATGGTCGTTACCATCTGCCTGCCGAATATCCCACATGCGGTCATTTTTTTCTATGCGGTCAATAAGCTGGGCATGATTGCCAATATGGTTCATCCCAAGACGCCGCCGCTGGAACTCCGGGAGTTTATGACTTCTACGAGAAGCGAGCACCTGATTATACTAGATGCATTTTTAAACAAGCACGTGAAGATGCTTTCTAAAATACCGGTCAGGAATATTTTTGTAGCCTCCATCGGAGACTACCTTTCTCCGATAAAAAATGTCGGTTTCTATCTGACCAAAGGCCGCAGGATTCCGCCTGTGCCGCGTGACAAGATGTATATTTCCTGGAATGAACTGAATAAACTCGGTCTTTCTTCTCGCTTTGCTTCGGAAAGCCTTGCCTCATCCTATCGCTATGAAAGGGCGATCGCACCTTCTGCGCCTGCCGTTTTCCTGCACAGCGGAGGTACGACGGGAATTCCCAAGACTATCATCCTATCTTCGCTAAACCTTAACGTACTTGCTGTTCAGGGGCCTCAGATCGTCAATATTCCGGATCCCTTCGAGACAGGAGTTCCTCCGCACGTCTCAATGGTCGCGATCCTTCCCCTTTTTCACGGGTTCGGACTGTGCATGGGTGTCCATACAATGATGTGTAATGCAATCACCTGCATCCTGGTCCCCCAGTTTGCGCCGGATATTCTTGCCAAAGTGATTATAAAGGAGCGTCCTTCTTTTATTGCAGCTGTCCCGACTCTGTATGATGGAATCCTAAAGAGTGCACTTCTCAGAAAGGCAGACCTGTCATTCCTTCGCTGCTGCTTCTGCGGCGGGGATTCGCTTGCCCCGGATTTGAAGGACCGGTTTGAGTCATTCCTTCGCGAACGCGGATCTGAGATTTCACTTCGGGAGGGGTATGGCCTTACTGAGACGGTTACGGTCTGCTGCGTCAACCCTGAATTTAAATGCAGAAAAGATTCGATCGGACTTCCCCTGCCGGATATTCACATGAAAATTGTAGCCCCGAATTCCCATGACGAAATGCCTTTTGGGCAGCAAGGTGAGATCTGTGTCTCCGGTCCGACAACAATGCTCGGATATTTAGGTGACCCGGAAGCAACGTCGGAAGCGATTCGGCTTCATGCAGACGGGCGCAAATGGGTACACACCGGGGATTACGGACACATGGATGAAGATGGATTTTTCCACTTTGCGCAGCGGCTTAAGAGGATCATCAAGGTATCCGGCATACCGGTTTTCCCGTCCCAGGTTGAAGCTGTCATAGCAGCTGTACCCGGAGTTGAAACGGTGTGTGCAGTCGCCATGCCGGATCCGTACAGGATTCATGTCGTAAAGGCCATTGTTGCAGCCTCCGGTCCGCATACGGAAGAAAATCTGACAAGGATAAAAAATGACATTATCGACGTGTGTGAGCAGAGCCTGATTCCATATGCCCGTCCGACGGTAATTGAATTCAGGGACAGTCTTCCTCTTACATTGGTTGGAAAGATTGATTATGTGGCGCTTGAACGCGAAGAGAACGACAAGAGGGAAGCCGCATTGCTGTAGAGTATCTGCCTCCGCTCCTCTTTTGTAAGGGTTAGCCGGTCAAACCGCCTGAGCTCCTCTGACGCGCCCCACATCGGATAATCAGACCCGAAAAGTACGTGATCTGTGCCGAATCTGTATACAAGTTCCGTCGCCATCTCCGGAGAGACAAAATCGAGGGTGCTTGAGGTATCAACATATACATTCGGAAGTCCCGCAAGGGCGTCGGGAGCTTTATGCCACTCGCTCCATCCGCCGAAGTGCGCTGCTATGAGGGTCAGATCCGGAAAAGATACAGCCAGCTTCCTGATTTGTTCGGGATTTGAGAACGAGTGCCTGTAATCCCCGGCATGAATAAGGATGGGAAGCCTTCCCGCCGCAGCACGCGCCATCGAGAAAACGGCCTTTGAATCGGCTTGGATCCGCTGAAAATCCGGGTGCAGCTTAATGCCGCGGAGCCCTAAAGCCAGTATATTATCAATTTCAGCCTCAAGTTCTTTAGGGGACATGGCAGGGTGGAGCGTGCCGAAGCCTATCAGGCGTCCGTTTGAACTGTCCTGGATGTCTTTAATAAAATTATGAATGGAGGAGACCTGCCTGACAGTAGTCGCAGTCGTAAAAATAACCGAGCAGGCAACGCCTGCTTTTTCATTTTCGGACAGAAGCGTATCGAGGTCTCCGTTAAAATGCATGCTCAAATCATAGAACTGCGAAATTGACTCGACAGCCCGATCAAGAATTTTCGGAGGAAAAACGTGTGAGTGGACATCAATAACCGGATATGTATCGACAGAGTCAGACTGAAGAAAAGACATGAAAATACTCCTTTGAGTCAATCTAAAATGACGCCTTTCAGTTTATTCCGGTTGAAAAATAAAATCAACAGGGTAAGGACAATTACTGCAGTGACAATGAGTCCGCCCTCCGGTCCGAAATCTCCGCCGGTAAGAAGCGCGAGGCTGTCATCCGCATATCTTGTCTGCATGAGTGACGCGGAACTCTGTGTACCGCTGACCTGAAGTCCGAACAGATTGCCCTGAGCGAAATTCCACACGGAGTGTACGGCGCAGACTGTCCAGATTTCCTGTGTATGAAGCGCAAGGAGCGCAAAGAATACCGCTATCAGGATCAGATTTATAAAGGCAACGAGGGAGAAGCCTGCATTGCCGCTGTGAAGGATGCTGAATGAAAGTGATGTAAGCAGGACGGCCGCTGTACGTCCGAATTTTGCACTCAGGCGGGGCATCATATATCCACGGAACAGGAGTTCTTCACAGGCCCCCTGGGGGATCCACATAAGCATATAGACCAGGAAAAGACCGACCGAGGAAGGAACCATTCCCACTCGGGCCAGAGTGGCCTGCCCGCTGAGAAGCAGCAATAAAAAAACAGAGAGCATCATGACAAATCCGATGAGCAGTCCTCTTGCATATAAGTTGAGCGGCCCGCGTGCCGCGTGCGCCGCACGGGTGAGGCGGACCGAAAATCCTGTACGGACCCCATCCCGGTATTCAGAGGAAGAATCAGCTCCTTTAAATCCGGCGGATGAAAGAGGCTGTTTTTCAAAAAATCGGATAATAATGATATAAACGGCAATTACAAGAACATAGCTTACGGCCATTGAGAAAACAAATGATTTTGTCTGCATCAGTTCTGAGAGCAGTTTCAATGCCATGTTGACCGGTGCATCAAGCGTTGTACTGTCTGCACCTGCCGAAATGGCAGCAAAAGAGCGTAAGAATTCTGAAACAAAGGAAGCGGATATATCTGAACGGAGATATATGAGAATCGGAACGATCAGTGCAATCGTCTGTACGACAGACAGAACCGAAAGGGGCAGCAGAAAATGATATGACAGAAGGCCAAAAGCTGGCCGGGATCGTTTGGCGTGATAGCCGAAGATTGTATTTTGCGGGGCCTTGAGCGCTTTCTGTACCATGATCTGGTCTTTGTGCCTGCGGCGAAGTTCTTTTTTGACCTCCTGACTGTCGTCACTGTATGAGGTAAACCGTTCGCTGTGTAGAAGTCTTTCAGCTGCCCCAAGAAGGAATGCGGTAATGGCTGCACAAATACCAAGAAGTGAAATCAGGAGTGCAGGAGAATAGGCCCCGTCAAGTGCCGCTGCCAAACCATAATAATGACCGTAGAAAGGGATCAAAAAAAGATGAAGTCCCGGTGTCCCTTCTTCCTGCATCGCTGTAATACAGACAAACATCAGGATGAAAAAAATCGGAAGAAAACTGGCCTGTGCAGTAAGGATACTGCGGTTCAGAATTGATATAATCAGGACCAGAGCAGTCATGAGCATACTTAAGGAAAGGCTTATTAGAAAAAGAGTAAAAATCGTGCCGAAAGTAAAGTAGCCGAAAACCGCAGTAAATAATAGGATCAGGATAACAGCGGGAATCATGGCATGCATCAGGACGCCCAGGGCATTGCCCAGGACAATTTCAATACGCCGTGCCGGGGTCAGCAGGATCGCTGCAAAAGTACCCCGCTCTTTTTCGCCGGCAATGGACACCATGCCCGACTCCATACAGGCATACATGACAGCAATAAACAGGATGAGCGGAATAATCATATGGTTGATGATGCGTGAAGTTCCCAGACGGCTGTCATCCGTATCAAGGCTGCTTAAATCCTGAGAATTGACATTGAAAACCGGCGAACTGGTTGAGACACGGCCATATTCTTTCTGGATGTTATCGCCGTATCGTGGCAGGACGACCTCTGTAAAGACCTTATGAAGGTCTTTTGAGGAAGTATCAGAAGGGTCATAGTATGTAAGAATCTGAGGGCGTGCGTCCCCGGTAATATCGGCAGTCTGCACGTCAAAATCTTTTGGAAAGACAACGATCAGCTGCGCGTCGCCATTACCGATCTTTTCCTGGAACGTGAGGAAATCATAATAAGCACCGTTCATTTCCCGTGTATAGACTGCCGTCCGGCCTGTCAGGTTTTCATCCGTTCCGGCCAGAAATGAATCAAAAGAGGCGGGGGAATTAACGAGGAGGATCCTGGCGGCAGTGGTATCCGCCGGAGCGGGGGGACGAAAGAACTGGCTGACTGCGCTCATCAGATATAATACAAAAAACACGATGAAAAGAATGCTGAACCAAAACGAAGCCTTTGACATCTGCGTCTTAAGCTGGGTTCCTTTGGCAAAACTCCTTCGGGCAATCGCCCAGATTACTCTTCGCATACAGTCCCCTTATTCAACGTGATGCTCTGTATAAAGCCTGAAAAAGGCTTCTTCAAAGGTCGCGGCTCCCGTTGTTTGAAGTAGTGAATCGACGGTTCCCTGCGCGACGATATGCCCGTCGACAAGAACCGCAAGTTCATCGCACAGCTCCTGTGCGACAGAAAAAATGTGAGTTGAGAGAAGCACGATATGGCCGCCGTCCCTGAGCTCGCGAAGGTAGTCTGTTACCTGGTGTGCAGTCAGGATATCAAGGCCGTTTGTCGGTTCATCGAAGATTACGACAGGCGGATTGTGAATCAGACTGATGGCGATCGATATTTTCTGCCGCATGCCGGTAGACAGTTCAATAATTTTTTTCTTTGCAAAAGGACCGATGCCGAAGCGTGAAAAACTCTCTTCTTTCCTCTTTTCGACAAGGTCACGGTCAAGCTGATACAGCTCGCCGAAGAAATGAAAAAGCTTATCCGGTGTGGAAAAAGGATCCAGTTTTACTTCCGAAGTGAGAAATCCGATTTTTTTGCGGATTTCACGCGGCTGTTCTTTTGTGTTAAGCCCATAGATCGTAATATCACCTTCAGTAGGCGTCAGCAGTGTGGAAATCATCTGCATAAGTGTCGTTTTTCCGGCTCCGTTCGGACCTAAAAGTCCGAAAATCCTGCCTTCACCAACCGTGAAGCTCACGTCTTCCACGACATTTTTGGTGTTCTGATATTTTTTTGTGACATGAGATACAGAAATCATGCAGGCCTCCTCGCAGCTCTTTTTCGTATCTTTTTAGGAGCGGCATCCTGTTCGAATGCACGCCGTGCAGAGAAGAACAGAAGGGATACCGTCAGGACATCCAATCCAATGACAATGGCATATCTTGACATATCGCCTGTCCCGGCCATAATGTCGTGTATCAGGAGAAGATTGTTGTGCATGGGGATCAGGTATTCTGCCATAAATGGCATAGATATCCGGAATAACTGAAGGAAAAAATCTACCAGAAAGAGCAGCAGGGGGAGCTGGAGATTTATGGTTATATCCTGCATGGCCTTGATATCGAAAATGATCTTAAAGCAGAACAGCGTCATTACCGCTGCGGCGCATATGACGGATCCCATAATCAGGACAAGCTGAACCGGTGTCAGCTGAAGTCCGAATGGAATAAGGGAAAGGGCGCTGTTTCTTCGGTTTGTCCAGGAAGACAGCAGAAGAATCAGGAGGGTAATCACCGAAGTGAGCGCAGAAATGGCAATCACGGAGAGTGCCTTACCCCAAAGGAGTCCGCGCGTGCTCAGCGGTGTCAGGGTTAGTTTTGAAAGAAAACCGCGTTCCCTGTCTGCTGCCAGAATATCGCTGGCCAGCGAATATACGCAATAGTAGAGCAGCAGAATCAGAATTCCGGGAATTACGCGTGCCCCCGCCGGATTAGCCTGGCTTTTGTATTCCATCAGCCTGGTATAAGGATTAAAGACGTCGATCACAAAGGGTGCTCCGCCGCCGGCATTATAGAATTCGCTTCCGGCCGTCTTGACAATATGCTCTTTATATCTGGGAAGAACATCCTCCTGAAACTGAAAAGCAATGGTCTGTGACATAATAATATCCGGATCCGAATAAATGTCGATATAAGCTCCGGTTACAGCGGAATCCGTGCCTTTTATCAGATCGTCGAAATATTTATCCACGGCATCCCTGTAAGCGGAATCCGCCTGACCTGCAGGCAGGGCGTCCTGTGACCGGAAGACAACAATGATACCCCCGCTGTTTGTTGTCTCTGCTGCACGCCCGTCGCGGACAGCCTCTGAAAAGGTATCGGCATTCCATACTTCATATGTAAAATTCGCTGCAAAAGAATCCGTTTTCACAAACGACAGCATGGACTCATCAGGGGAAACAAGCACGATAGCTGCATTGCCGATATTTCCTGTTGAAATGTAATCGACAAGAACGGGAAAAAGATAAAGTGCAAGAAGCAGGACTGCGGACGGTACCAGGAATATTGCCAGCGTCTGATGCCAGTTTGACAGAACCCGCCGGCATTCCCAGCGAAAAAGAACAAACATTGATCTCATGCAGGACCTCTTTCGCGTTTGTTTCAATATTTTTTAGCAGCAGAAAATATTCATAAAGCGCACAGCCGATTCAGCCGCATTTTTATTTTACACTTGATTATGAGTCAGCGAAAGGTTCGGCCTGGGATTGGTACAGATTTGTAATGAACTTCCGATGTTTTCGAAAAAGTGAATTATACCTGTAGCATGACGACAATGTTCTTATAATGAAAATGTAGTATGATATAAAAGCTTACAATATAGATAAAAAGGGCCCCGGAGGAATATGAATGAAGACGAAATCAGTTTCCGGATACAGAATACGTTTGCTCCTTATGATCGTATCATTAATCACAGCCGCGGCCGTATCATCCTCGTGCCTTCTTATATCTGCACTCGATCAGACGGGCGGCAAAAATGAGCTTCAGGCTCTTGATTTCGGCTTGTTTTCCGACAGTGTTACAAGTGACTCTCTGAGTCTTCATTTTGCGGTAAATGATCCCGTCTCACTTAAGCTGACAGTCCCGGAAGCAGGCCTGGGTGATGTCTCAAAAGAAAAGAGCGATGAATTATACGCCAGGTCAGAGGCATACCTCACAGAACTTGAGAAAATTAATTACGACAAGCTTTCCCGGGAAGATAAAATTACATACGACGTCATTCTTTATGACCTCGAAGAATCCCTTGCATACAAGGATTTTTATTATTATTATTCACCGTTCAACTCGATTACCGGGCTGCAGACGGAACTTCCGCTTATTCTTTCCGAATATACTTTCGAAACCCAAAAGGACGTCGATGACTATCTGCTTCTCCTCAAGGATATAAAGAGATATTACAGTGACCTGATGGATTTTGAGAATGAGCGTGCTGATGAAGGCTTTGCGGCATCCGATGAGAATATTCAGAAGATCATTGATTCCTGTGAATCCTTTCTTGAAGACCAGGAGGATCATTTTCTCGTGTCAAGTTTTTCCGAACGTCTCGAAAAAGTTGACGGCCTGACAAATTCAGAGAAGAGCGATTATATCGATCAGAATCAATCCATCCTCGATGAATATGTTTTTCCGGCCTATGAACTGCTGAATGACGGTTTTAACGGACTGATGGGCTCCGGGGAAAATGACGGCGGGCTTAGCGGACTGCCCGACGGCAAAGACTATTATGAGCTCCTCCTCAAAACAAGAACAAGTTCCGACGCATCGGTGAAAACCGTAACAAGGCAGATTGAATATGCGATAACCGAGGCGATCGACACAATACAGGCAACACCGTATGATGCCGATTTTGAAGAATCTTATAATACATACAATTTTTCAGAGGGTTCCGTGCAGGACAATCTTGATTACTGCGAATCAGCCGTTGAAGAAGATTTCCCTGATATCATGGATCACAGCGTGACACTCAAACAGGTTCCCAGCCAGCTCGAAGACTTCTTCAGCCCGGCTGCCTATCTGTCCTGCAGGATAGACGATCCGACGGATAATCTGATTCTTACCAATAATGCTGCACTTGCAGATTATCAGAATGTCCTCGAGACGATTGCACATGAGGGATACCCTGGACACATGTATGAGGCGATATATCATGCGCAGAATACGGCAAGTTATTACCAGCGTTCGGCAAGCTTTATCGGTTACAGCGAAGGCTGGGCGGAATATGCGGCAGAATATATTATGGAGAATTCCGAATATGACCAGACGCTTGTTACTTACGTTGCCTCCGAAAACCAGATTTTCAATATTCTTTTTCCGTCACGCATTGACATCGGTGTGAATTACGAAGGCTGGACAAGAGAGGATACGTATGACTACCTGTCAGAATACAATCTTGACATGAAGGAATTCGCAGACTACTGCTATGATATGGCAATAGAGATTCCAGGTTACTACATGCCATACTGCATCGGTCACCTTAATACAGATGAAATACTGGCTGACGCAGCTGATGAACTGGACGGGGCGGCGAGCCTTCTCGAGATTCACGAGGCGTATCTTGATATCGGGCCTGCACCATTCCCTGTTGTCTCAAAATACATGGATATTTACACAGAAAATCAGCAAGAATGACTTGTTTTCATGACAATAACGCTTGCCAAAAATTTCATTATGGTATAATAAATTAAATTCTTCTTATTATATTGTATGCAAGCGTGCTGTGTTTAAGCATTTTGATAGAAATCATTATTGGACTGGAGGCTCTAGTTATGGCTAAATTAACTCGTCTTGCCACTACCGTAACCGCGCGTTACTATCCTGCATCTGACTTGACTGACGCATTCTACCTTGACGGTCGTCTTTCCGGAAAAAGAGAAGCGAGATCGGCGGACATAACGGTTGATAAGGAAGACAGGGGTTTTTTCTTCTCTGTGTTTTCTAGTTCTACTTTGCCCGGAAGAGATCCGGCAGCGGAGCCGGTATATGAGGCCCCCCTGCGTAAGCTCTTTAACGAAATCAAGACAGGCAGGAAAGCCCTTGATGATGAGATCGGCGAGCTGGTTAATACAGCCGTAGCCGTTACAGGCAGAATGAAGCTGCAGGCAGACAATGCAAGATCCCCGTTTTTTGCGGGTGTCATGGTCAAGGATTCGGAAGCCTTCGCAATTACCATGGGTAAGGGCCTCGCTTTCCTTTACCGGGATGATACATTGTTCCCTCTTACTGCTACGGACCTCAAGATTGACCCGGTCAATACCCAGAGACAGAAGGTCGATAATTTCTACAATTACTGTGCAACAAAGACAGCAACTGCGCTGTGTTCCAATATCGCCCAGCTCAAGATGGATGACTGCCTCATTCTCTGCAACCGTGAAGTCTATGATGCGCTCGGACAGCAGGAAATCCTTCGCCTTCTTTATGATGCGGAAGACCAGTGTGACGCAGCCGGCAACATTATTACGGAAGCCGCCGCCAAGTTTCCCGGTGTGCCTCTTCAGATCCTGATTTCTTTCGTCGAGACCGTTACTTCACAGGAAAAGACGGGGCTTTTCGGCTTTGGTAAGAAGAATCGTCAGCAATCCTATAATGAAGTGGAAGATGACGCCATAGAGGTTCCCATCGCCAAGGCATCCTCAGCACAGGCAGCAGCTGCTGCGGCAGCCGTTGCTGCCGGATCGATTCCTGCACCGGTGCAGATCCCCGCTCCTGAAGAACCGGAACCTTTATTTTTCGGCAATGATGCGACCAATCCTTTTGTACAGCCTCTTGCAGAGCAGCCGGTCATACCTACGGGACCCAAAGATCCGATTCAGTTTCAGGATGATACTCTTGCGCCCTTTGGTGAACCCGTTAAAGAGACCGGCTCATTTACTGATGCCGGGGGCTTTGTTAAGACTGAATTCGAAGGTGATATTGACAGCTACAAATCGGCAGGCGGAGAGTCGGAACAGTATGGTTTTGAGCCGGATACATTCGGACTTCCCGGACAGACTGCACCTCAGTATATTCCCGAGGAATCCGATGAGGAAGAAGAAGGCGAACCACTGGTATTCGGTGATGATTTTGCACCTTCTGTAAAAAGCAAGCCGGAATCGCAGCCATCATATGCTGCTCCCGAATCGGCCCCGGTTCCCCCGCAGACACAGGAATTCTCATATTCACCGCCGGCGCCGGAAGCCGATACATCTGCCGGAGGCTCTTATTTTATTCCGTTTGCATCCAAGGAGCCTGCCGCTCAGGCATCAACCAACATTAACGATATCCCTGACATGCCGCTGTATGAGGCACCGACCTATTCGCCTCCGACATACCCGACCAACAGTTATACCCCTAAGGGATACGATTCGGCAGGCGTATACGCCCGCGGCTCATATTCACTTGATGACGAAGATGCCGATATGAAGAAGGACCTGCCGGTGCAGCCAAGCCAGGCCAACCGCAGTTATTCTTACACGCCTCCGCAGCAGACGGTGCCATCCTATGGCAGTTCACGTGATCCGCGTACCGTACCTCCGCAGCCCGGACAGCCATATCAGGGTCCGGCCCGTTCCGCTTCGCAGTCCCGGCCTCAGCCGTCGCAGCAGCCGACACAGCAGACACCCAGGGTAAGACCCAACCAGCCGCAGCGTTCCTCTCAGGATATGTTTGATCAGGAGAGGGGCTTTGATTATGGTGATACGGATTCCGCCTACAAGAGAAACAAGATGTTTGGAATCATTCTGATTGCCGTATGTGTGGTCCTTGTAATTATCATTATTGCCGCCCTTGCCTGGCCCAAGAAGGGTAATACCGCAGCAACTACCGTAACTACACCGCCTGCCATTACATTATCTGTTACCCCTACCGATACGGCAGCCGGTGCGACTACCGTTCCGACAAGCGCCGGATCGGTTACTCCCGCAGGATCTGAGACTACGGTTCCGACTTCCGCGGTTTCCCCGATGGTGGCCAATCCGCCGGACGGACAGTTCTTCTTTTCGGATCAGACAGGCTTCCGTACCTGGTGGGATGTTTTCAACCGGGCTTACAATATACAGCTGGATTCCAACACAGATCCACGCATAGCAATCATCATCAGCTACAACGAACTTCCTTCTGATTATGTTCCTCAGCCGGGTGATACGGTCTATCTCCCTCCCGTTAAGCTCATATCATAGTCACAGCGCACTAGGGCGTCTCTATCATGGTTTTGCAAGGGATACACTTTTTTTCAGCATTTATCGTAGAAGTACGAAGGGTGCACAAAGAAAAAGTGTATCCTTTTCTTCGTTTTGCTGGTCAAATTTCGTAAATCCTATTATAATTAATTGCTGTTGGACGCACAGCCGGATACGGGATTGTCCGGAACATTTCAAGGAGGAAATCATGAAAATACTACTGTCAGAAAAAATTGCAGCGGATTCGGTTCAGTATCTTCGGGACAAAGGCTTTGAGGTAGATGAGAGACTTGGCCTGACACAAACCGAGATAGAGGACATCATCGAATCATATGACGCTCTCATTGTGCGAAGTGTTACGCAAGTCAACCGCTCCATGATTGCACGCGCCAATAATCTTAAAGTAGTAGGACGCGCCGGCAACGGAATTGATAATATCGATGTCAAAGCGTGCACGGAACGCGGCATCATCGCCGTGAATACCCCGGAAGCCAACATCATGGCTGCCGGCGAACTGGCCGTAGCTCTTGCATTTGCCATTTTCAGAAATATCTGCAAAGCCAACGAAGCAGCTCATAAAGACGATTTCCGCCGCGGACAGATGATAGGAAACGAGCTCGAAGGGAAGACGGCCGGCATTATCGGGCTTGGACGCATTGGTTCCATCGTAGCGAGAAAACTTAAGGGAATCGGTATGGATGTCATCGCATATGATCCCTATGTGCCACAGGAGTCTTATGACCGCGTTGAGGCAAAGCGCTGCTCGAGTCTTGATGAACTTCTTGCGGCAGCTGATCTGATTACTTTTCATACACCGAAAAATAAGGAAACATATAATATGCTCGACGTCCCGCAGCTTGCCAAGTGCAAAAAGGGCGTGCGTATTGTAAATGCAGCCCGCGGAGGACTTGTTAATGAGGCAGCCCTCGCAGAAGCACTGATCTCGGGTCAGGTAGCTGCAGCCGGTATTGATGTTTTCGACAAAGAACCGTCATATGACAAGAAGCCGGGAGAACAGAACTACCAGAATCCGCTTCTGGCACTCCCCAACTGCATCGTCACACCGCACCTGGGAGCTTCTTCCCATGAGGCAAACCATAATGTCGGTACGGCTGTGACAGAACTGGTTGCAAGGGCCCTTGAGGGTGACCTGGTCGCTGCTATCAACATGCCGAGCATTGCCGGCAATATGACAGCACTCCGTCCGTATATATCTCTTGCGGAAAAGCTTGGAAAGATCTACTATCAGGCCGAAAAGGTTCCGGTTAAAAAGATTGAGGTCGTATATATCGGAGAACTTGCCAGGCAGGAGACAGGAATATTGACACTGTCCGTCTTAAAGGGATTCCTTTCAGCGCTCTCCTCAGACAGAATCAGCTTCGTCAACGTTCGTCAGGCTGTTGAAGACAGAGGGATTGAGATCGTTGAAAGCAAGAGCACACATGTTAAGCGTTATAATAACCTCATCAACGTGAAGTTCTTTACGGAGGACAACCGCGAGCTTAGCGTTAACGGTACAGTATTCGGATTGGAAACGGAAGTTCTTGTCACGTTCTTCGGATATCAGATGAACTTCGAACTGGCACCGAATGTAATTGCCATGCAAAATGAGGACATCCCCGGAATTATCGGCAAAGTCGCGTCTCTTCTGGGAGAGAATAAAATCAATATCGCAAGTATGCACTGGGGCAGAAAACCGAATTCCGGCAAAGCACAGTCCTTCATATCTGTCGATCAGCCGGTAACCTCTGAAATCATCAGCCAGCTCGCAGAGGTCAAAGGTGTCCTCCGCGTGTCTCAACTGGATTTCAACTAATACCAGAACCTGCTGTTCACTGCAAAAATAAAGTTAAAATAATCCTGTTATCGAGTGCGCCGATCTCAAAGTCTGACTTTGAAACGCACGAAATAACAGGATTAATTTTATTGAACTTTCATAATATACAGACTGCCGCTTTCAAAAACTTTTGTGCCGACCGATTCAAGCAGACTGTCGTTATTCCCTTCGTACTGGGTTCTTTCGAGATCCCCGACAATCATGTATGTAACATCATACTTTTCAAGAAGAGCAGCTACAACATCTGCATTGGTACTTGTGTATATCATCCTGACATCTGACTGCCTGGGCGTCATGATGTCATTCCACACATCCGGTTTGTCTGGGTTGCTGACCAGTTCCCCCTGGCTGTTTACGACACCCTGGAAGCGCCAGAGCCATTCATGTGTCTGCCATCCGATAATCGTAGGAAGCCCTGTATAAGCAGATACCACACAATTGTCCGTATAACTGTTTCCAAATGCTTCGCAAATAGCAGGCGTTCCGGTTACATTCGCATTGAGCCAGTTGATGGCAGCCGCATACGGTGCGAGATCTCCTGGTCCGTCCGTCAGCTGAAGGCTGTCGTGTTCTGCCAGATAGGCCGTACCGTCAAGTCCTGTGTATCTCTCGAGGGTAATATCACCTGTCCGCTGCTCAATGGCAACAAACGGATAATGCATCGGTATCGATAACAATAATGTCAGCGCAACGGCGCTTGCGGCTATCACGGCAGTATGTGAATTCTTTCTCCTGCGGATACAAAGAAAACGGAAAAAGGAGTATGCCATGACCAGAGAAAGAAGGACAAAGGCCTCAAAAGTGAACTTGAACATCGTATTGGCTCGCTTGTAGCTGCCCGAATAAATATCACGTACATAGAAGATTTCTGGAGCAGCCAGCAGCATAAAGGCAACAACCGCAGTTCCGGACATGAAGATATCAGCCGGATTCATTTTTTTCAAAAAGCGGGCAACTGCATTGTCGGGAAAGGAGAACTCATCATCCTGAAGGCCGAGAGCGCGGCTTTTCGATGACATCAGAGTGATCACAATCAACATCACAGCGAAAAATATATGAACTCCCCATAGAATGACAAGCTGGTAAACAGGCGACTGATCGACCGTCCTGGCCAGTGAATTGGCAATCATATCGAACTTTGCGTTGAAGGTCAGTGCGCAGACACTGGCTGATGTGAATAGGAACGACATTCCGAGCCCTGTCCTGGTAAGTGCGCAGGGCATAAGTGCCGTACCGAAAACGCATACGGCAAAAACAAGGATCTGCATCCCGACATGCGCGAAAGCCAGAGGAGAATACTTAAGATATACAAGAAGGATCATTGCCGTCTCGGTCAGGAAGAAAGGAATACCCGCAGCAGAACTGAAATGACGGGAGGTCTTGCTGTTATAAATCAGAAGTGTCATGCAGGCGACAATGAAATAGATCAGAAAATCCCAGTAATTGCACATGATCGAAATACCGAGCAAAATGCCGACCGTTACAATTTCGGGCACAAAGAGATTCTTGAGTTCAAACTTCACGCGGGACTTAAGGTCAATCGGCGCATCACCCGGAGGAAACTTAAGAACGAACAGCTCTCTGCCTTCGGGATGCCTCGCATTCAGGTAGAGTGAAAAAAGCAGCGCGATCGTCAGCATGACGATCATCAGACCAACGACATGTGCATGAAGATCTCCGAGCAGGTAGGAATAACCGGGGAATTCGTGGATCGTGTAATCACCGTTTTTAAGAAGGGTAGTCTTGGCTTCATCCCATATCTGGGAGTCCGGATTATGACCGATAAACCGCGTGGAATCAGGGTAGAAAAAACTTTCCGTCCGCCCGACATTCACGCCTAATTTGGAGAGAAATCCAAGAACGGCATTTCCCGGTGAATTTTCATCGTAGAAGAAGGCATGTGAATTGCCAAATACCGTGACGGCAAAAGCGCTCAGCAGCCCGGCAGCCGTACTGAAAACAGCCGGTGCACGAAGGCCCTTTTTTATGGCGCCGCCAATAAACAGGGCACCAAGGGAATACGACATCGTGAATGCAAGTGCGAAAGTTGTACACATCGAGAGATTATAAGCGACTCCGGTTACGATTCCCGTAAATTTAGTTATCATGGCATAAATGTATTGCCCGTAATAGTAGTAATTAATACTCTTGCCCGCCAGCCACGGATCGAGTGCCGGCAGTGTTTGTGTCCGTACCAGTGAATTCAGATACGCGAAGTCCATGAATTTTTCTTCGCCGTTAATCTCAGGCCGAAGGCCTTTTATGATACACCAAATCAGGAGGGCAGCAACAAAAAGACTTTCCTGCCATGTGATTTCCCAGATGTCATACTTGCTGGAGAGTGCCGATACGGCGGCTTTTCGGGTTCGGGGAAGGCCCCAGCTAATCCCTGCAAGGAGTATTAGAAAGACAGAAATCCAAATCTTCGTAAACGCAAGCATCTGCAGATAGCAAAACGTCCAGAGCACAAAAGATACGGCGAGAATGCCGAGTGCCTTTGAAAATCCATACCCTTTCCCGCGAAAAGAAGAGAACAGCCAGGCGGTAACCGGAAAAGCTGCCAGTCCAAAGACCAGAAGCGTCGACCACCAGCATAAAAACTGAGCCTGATTCCCTTCAAGCAGAAACGAAAAAAAGAAGGCAAGTGCAGCAGGAATTAAAAACCAGAGAAAAAGCAGCGGTTTTATTTTTTCTTCCATAAGCGGAGCGGCTGATTCTTTACCTTTACGTGCATCGCCTGCGGTGAGGCTGTAAGAATATTTCTTCGAACCGCGTTTTTTGTTATCCATCGGGATCCTCCGGAGAGCGATAATTCAGCTTGCTTTATCTGTGTATCGACTTATATTATAACGATATACGACATGAAAGCAAAACAAGAATCAGCAGATACGGTCGATCGCTGTGATATTGATATTTTTATGACCTGCAGCCTGGACGCCCTGTTCAATCTCACGGGCTGCCTGCCTTGCCATACTGACACATGAGTCCATACGGTATTCGACAGAATCGTCGCCACCTCCCTCAACGAGGGCCAGATTGGTTACATAAAGCCCCGGAAGCAGGGATCTGAGAAGATTGCTCGCCGGCTGTGTCGTGGGTGTCGCATAGCGGGTTCTTGTAAGCCGCCATGTCAATATATCCCCTCTGCCTGTTGCCGGGTTAAGCAGCTGAAGATGCTTGAAAAACTCGAGAAAAACTTCCGCATCGGACTGTGTCCAGAGAGGGTGGGAAGTTGCAAAAGAACCCGAAAGGTATACCACATGTCCGCCGTATCTTCTTTCACCGACGAGGTTGGTATGCTCGATTATGCGCTGAAAGGGCGCGTTGAAGGCAATCGGACGTGAAAAACAACCGGTAAACTGCGTCTTCATAAGCAGCATAAGGCACATATTTGCTTTGTAAGTGACATCCATCAGGGTATCGCGGTAATCGGTCGGAATCGAGAGATCGTGTGTAATATGAGCCAGATTACGGCATGATGCAGTGAACAGAACATTATCTGTTTCAAGGACGACCGTCGTGCAGTCAGCCAGTACATTTGAAATCTGGTACCGCGAATTCTGGGTCTGTGAAATATCCATGGCAGTATAGCCATAATGGATCAGGCCGCCGCGGTCTGTAATCTCCTGCGTCAATGCGCTTATTAATGAATGGAAACCGTTATTCAGATAGCCTAACTTTTTGCGGCTTACACGGCCATACCAGTAAGAATCAAACCATGCAAGTTCATCCTGCAGGCCAAGCTCTTTCAGAAGATTCAGCAGATTACGGTCACTTTTGCGGATGTGATGGGGAAGAAGCTCAATATATTCATGTCCTAAGCGCATGGATGACAGCATACCGCCGGCAGTCGAATGCTGTTCGACAACCTGCACGGCAAAACCTTTGCGTGATAACTCCCAGGCGCACACAAGACCGGTCAATCCGGCGCCGATGACGCAAATGGACGGACGTAAATCAGACATAATTACTCCTTTGAGGTGATACGCTTGGCTTCCATATAATAGCGCTTCTCAATGGCTTCTCCCATGGAAAACGTCTTTCGCGGAAAAACTCCTTCGGCTGAAATCGTCTCAAAGAAGCTGTCCTTGGCAATGGATGGAAGAAGAAAGCCAAGATTACCGGAGGAAGAGAGCGTTCGCACAGCCTCTTGCCCATGTATGTAATCCAGCCTGACATCAGGTCGGCCGGACAGAAAATGATCGAGCATGTTCTGGAGGGAGCCAACAGCCAGTGTATGCTTCGGCTCAGTCAGGACGAGGTAATGGGCTTGACCGCCGGCCAGTACAGGAATCACCTGGGCACGTGAAGGAAGTTCTACAGTGCCGGATTTAAACTCATCTTCGTCCAGGAAATGGAATCCCTGTCCCGCAAAAAAAGTACCGGCCGCCGCATAGAAATCCTCTGTGGTGAGACCAAAGGCGACGCGGTGAATCGGCTCAAAATCAAGACCCGCATCATGCAGGTTAACGACTTCAACCAAAGCAAAACGCGCTGGGTGTACGGCCTTTTCTTCTGTGGTCAGTCCGGTCCGGACTGCATCCCAGTGTGCCTTGGCTGTTGCCAGCGAATGGTTGCCGTCGCCAACCGCGAAAAGAAAACCATCATCTGACTTCTCAAGCAGTTTTGAAAGCTCTTCAACAATACCCGCGGCAACAGAGGAGCCTGCCTCTGTGAAATATCCGGTAACATGACCGCCGCCCTGCATCAGATCAGTATCATATAAAGGAGCGGTGCCCGAAGCCTTCAGGGTATCATAAGCATGCTCGACGACAAGACCGTCAGGATCATCAATCAGAAGCATAATGTGAGGCAGTTCCAGGCGTGCTTCCGTACGGATTCTGACTCGAGGCGGGATTCGGGAAAGCACGGTGCCTTCGGTGGCACGAATCCTCATGCGGTTGCCCGGTGTGAAGTCATACTGGTCAAGGTCAACTGCCAGTACAAGTCCTTTACGGGACGGATGATAAGGTGTTGTACGGGAAAGAAGAACAAAACCGGCCGGAAGTTCCTGCAGGGTTTTGTCATTCAGATAAGAATCTATTGCCTGATTAATTGAGGAAATCCTGCCATCGAGCTGTTCGGAAGACAGTGATTCAAGATACACTTCCGGCAGGATCATGTGAGCTGTTGAGGGAACGCCGGCAGAATCAAGCTCTACCTGCTCCCAGTAAAGGGGCTCGGAAGTAAACTGGTCACAGGCGATTACGGCCCATCTTCGAAGATCGACATGATCACCCGGGAAAAGAATTTCAGGTGCCATAATGGCAAGTTCCGGGAAAACAACTGGATGCATTTGAAGACCCCTTTCAAAAAAACGCAAAGAATGTAAACGACATTGTATCACAGAACGGTAGTGATAACCATATAAAAAGTCAGTTGAAAATCGGTTTTCTCCGTAGGTCAGGCGCGCGGAACTTCGACTGATATGAGCCCGGCAGGAACTCGATTTTGATGAAATCCTGTCAATCCAGGCGCAATTATTGACTTGAACAAAAAATGATAAACAGAATAATTATATGTTGCAAAGAAAAATCTTTGTGAAAATCAATGACTATAAGCATCACAATAAAATAAATACAACTTATATATCCTGTAAAGCAATAAAATATGAATTAACGAGGCGGATCATCGAGACAGAACACGAATATGAATATACGCTTTGCAGTGAAACGTTTCGCGCAAAAAAGACCGCAAATATCAAAAAAAGTTGCACCGGATAATTAGAATACAAATTCGCAATAAATGGATAGGGAAGGAGGGGGAAAGGATGGTTTATTGTACGGTTGCACAAAAAAAATAGGCGTATTGACAAATTTGTAGCTGAGATATACAATTCATTTGTATTCGTGCTCGAGCACGGAAATGCACCTGAATTTTTATTCATCTATTTTTTCAGATACAGGGCATGAAGGTTCGGTCCTAACCGTAACAAGTTCTTCTTTATCAAACAGGAGGAACAAAACAAGTTAACAGATACCTTGACAGGTTCCAGGCCGATCACAGGCGTGGACAGTAAAGGTTTTCCGAATGTATTTTTGCATTACATCACGGAAAGGGGGGCGATAAACAGATTATGTACCCTTATTCATAAATATAATCAGCATTTCATATCTATTTTATTCAGGTATTTTTTCAATACAATTGCTTACAAATACGATTTGCAGTCTTACTGATTATGTTTAACAGTTATGACCATTTTCTCATCCACAGTATTAAATAGCATAATGCTTGCAATCAACCGAGAAACAAAAGGAGAGAAAAACATGAAGAAACTTAAGAAAATCTTTGCCCTTCTCATTGCTTCAGCCGCACTGCTCTCAGTAGTAGCCTGCAGCGGAACAACAACAGCTACAACAGCTGCAACAACAGCTGCAACAGCAACCGCCAAAATCGGTGTTGCCATGCCTACCAAAGATCTTCAGCGCTGGAACCAGGACGGTACCAACATGAAAGCACAGCTTGAAGAAGCCGGTTACACCGTTGATCTTCAGTATGCCAATAATGATGTTGCTACACAGGTTTCCCAGATTGAGAACATGATCACAGCAAAATGTAATGTTCTTGTTATTGCCTCGATCGACGGTTCTTCACTGGGAACAGCTCTTGCTGCTGCCAAAGAAGCCAAGATCCCGGTTATCGCTTATGACCGCCTGATCATGGAATCCGACGCTGTATCTTACTATGCAACGTTTGACAACTACATGGTCGGAACGATCCAGGGTACCTACATTGTAGATACACTCAAGCTCAAGGACACAACAGAGACATTCAACATGGAAATCTTCGGCGGATCACCTGATGACAATAACGCCAGATTCTTCTATCAGGGTGCTTATGATGTTGTTAAGCCTTATATTGACAAGGGAACACTTGTTGTTGTTTCCGGTCAGGTAGAATTTGAAAAAGTTGCAACTCTTGCCTGGAAGACTGAGACAGCTCAGGCCCGTATGGACAACCTGATCACAGCCAACTATGCAACCGGCACAAAGCTTGACGTAGTTCTCTGCGCCAATGACTCCACCGCTCTCGGTGTTGAGAATGCCCTTGACAACGCAGGCTACAAAGTCGGCGAGAACTGGCCTCTCATTACCGGTCAGGATTGTGATAAGCCCAACACAAAGAACATGATCGCCGGCAAGCAGTCTATGTCCGTTTTCAAGGACACACGTACTCTGGCTGCCAAGGTTGTTGAAATGGTTACAGCTATCGTCAAGGGTACAGAAGTTCCTGTTAACGATACTAAGACCTATGAAAACGGCAAGGGCATTGTTCCTACATACCTTTGCGAGCCTGTATTTGCTGACACATCCAACTACAAGACCCTGTTGATTGACAGCGGTTACTACACAGAGGCTGATCTTGCAAGCTGATCAAAAACTCTGACTTGAAAGCATTATGTTAGTATTTCGTGGGTTTATAAAATAATATAGTTCGAGGATCTGGGCATGGCTGCAGCTTAATGCTACAGTCATGCCCTCCTCCACTTTATGACAATTAGAATTTGCAGTATAGGGAGGGATAGGACATTGGCAAAGACACTTTTGGAAATGAAAAATATCACTAAGCTTTTTCCGGGTGTTAAGGCACTTGATAATGTCAACCTTGTCGTGGAAGAAGGAGAGATTCACGCGCTTGTAGGAGAGAACGGCGCAGGAAAATCTACTTTGATGAATGTGCTCAGCGGA
This sequence comes from Mageeibacillus sp. UBA5770, assembly GCA_002418705.1. The sequence continues at coordinate 37,648 of DIEQ01000098.1, forward strand.
ATTTACCCGCATGGCTCATACGAAGGTGATATTTTCTATAATGGGGAGCTTTGTAAATTCAAGGAGATCAGAGACAGCGAGACAAAAGGAATTGTAATTATCCATCAGGAACTGGCTCTTGTGCCGTATCTGTCTATCGGCGAAAATATGTTTTTGGGAAATGAACGTGGAAGTTTTATTAATCTCGACTGGGATGCTACCTTTCACGAAGCGGATAAATTGCTGAGAATGGTAGGTCTGCAGGAGAGTTCGCGTACCCTCATTAAAGATATCGGTGTCGGTAAGCAGCAGCTTGTCGAAATCGCCAAGGCGCTTGGAAAGAATGTAAAATTACTTATTCTCGATGAGCCTACTGCCTCTCTTAATGAAAATGATTCAAAGAAACTCCTTGGACTTCTTCAGGATCTTCAGCAAAAGGGTGTTACATCCATTATGATTTCGCATAAACTGAATGAAATCAAGTATATCGCGGATAAGATTACGATTATTCGCGACGGCTCAACCATTGAAACCCTTGATAAGAATGTCGATGCGATTACGGAAGACCGGATTATCAAAGGCATGGTTGGACGTGAGCTTACCGACCGTTTCCCGAAACGTGTACCGAATATTGGTGAAGTCAGCTTTTCCATTAAGGACTGGACTGTTTACCACCCTATTTATTCTGAGCGTAAAGTGGTTGACAATGTGTCGATCAATGTCCGCAGAGGAGAGGTGCTGGGTATTGCCGGGCTTATGGGCGCCGGCCGAACCGAGCTTGTCATGAGCGTTTTCGGCAAGGCATACGGAACGGGTATCAAGGGTGAACTGGAAAAAGACGGTAAACCGATCGTCCTCCACAATATCTCGCAGGCCATCCGCAGCAAGATAGCCTATATTACTGAAGACCGCAAAGGTGACGGTCTGGTTCTCGGTAAAACAATTACCGATAATATTACTCTTGCCAAAATGTCCAAGGTCAGTAAAAGAGGGAAGATTGATAAGGACCTTGAGGTAAATGTTGCAAAGACATACCGGGATAAACTAAGAATCAAATGCTCAAGTGTCCAACAGCTGTCGGGTAACCTTTCCGGAGGAAACCAGCAGAAAGTTCTGTTAAGCAAGTGGATGTTTACGGACCCTGATGTAATGATCCTTGATGAACCGACGCGAGGCATCGATGTCGGCGCAAAATATGAGATTTACACAATTATCAACGACCTGGTGGCTGAAGGAAAGTCAATTATCATGATTTCCTCGGAACTGCCCGAGATCCTTGGTATGTGTGACAGAATCTATGTTATGAATGAAGGAAAGATTGTGGGTGAACTCTCACGCAAGGATGCATCACAAGAGGCTATCATGGGCATGATTCTTTCTGCGAGTAAAGGAGCATAAATAATATGGAAGAAACAAAACTGAAACAGTTTACATCCTCGATTTTAAGCGGTCTTAGGCAGTATTCGATGCTTATTGCACTGTTTGCCGTCATGATCTTTTTTGAGATTACGACCAAACGTGTTCTGCTGGTTCCCCAGAATGTATCGAACTTGATTTTCCAGAATGCATATGTTGTTATTCTTGCTGTCGGTATGCTGCTTTGCATCCTGACCGGAGGCAACATTGATCTTTCTGTTGGCTCCGTAGTTGGTTTTATCGGTGCTCTGGCAGGGCAGCTGATTATCGTCAACAAAGTAAACATTTATGTAGCTATTGTTATTTGTCTTCTGGCTGGTATAGCAATCGGCATGTGGCACGGATTCTGGATAGCATATGTTCAGATACCGCCTTTCATTGTTACTCTTACCGGTATGTTATTGTTCAGAGGTCTTACGCTTGTCGTGCTGCAGGGCCTTACACTTTCACCGTTCCCTGATTCATATCTTGGCCTTTCAACAGGATATTTCCCTGATATTTTCAAAATGGATGGATTTAATCTTCTTTGTATGTTAGTGGGTGTAATTGCGGTGTTCATTTATGCTGTTATGCAGGTGAGCGGCCGTATCCGCAAATTTAGAAAGGGTTATGAGACTGGTCACTTCGTTGGATTTTCAGTCAAACTGATATTGATATCTGCAGCAATCCTGATTGTTTCCTGGACACTCGCCCGACACAAAGGAATTCCAACTGTGCTTCTTATTCTTGCTGTTATCGTTCTGGTATATGCATATATTACCAACAAGACAGTCGCCGGACGCTATCTGTACGCCCTTGGCGGCAACCAGAAGGCTGCCAGGCTTTCAGGTATCGATACCAAGAAGGTCTTTTTCCTTGCATACACAAACATGTCTTTCCTTGCAGCTGTTGCCGGTCTTGTGTTTTCTGCCCGACTTAACTCTTCGGCCCCGACCGCCGGTCAGAATTTCGAACTGGATGCTATTGGCGCCTGCTTCATCGGCGGTGCCTCAGCATACGGCGGAATCGGTACAGTTGGCGGAGTGTTGATTGGAGCTTCATTTATGGGCGTTCTCAATAACGGAATGTCAATCGTTGGACTAGGTTCTGATTACCAGCAGATTGTTAAGGGCATGGTTCTCTTGCTTGCTGTTGCATTTGATGTAGTTTCCAAGAGAAAAACAAAGTAATATTCTGATCTGATTTAACGAATTACACCTTGTCCCTGCGAGGAATTTCCTGCAGGGACGAGGATCGTCAAAAAAGCTCTTGACAACCAAGGTGACATCAAGGTATCATTGTTTTCGTTACCGTGCTCGAGCACGATTCGATAAATCACGCGAAAAACGCAAAATGAATGGTGGTGAGCCGGTGACTTCAATCAAAGAGATAGCAGCATTGGCAGGTGTTTCGCGAGGAACAGTTGACCGGGCACTGAACAACAGGGACGGTGTCAATCCGGAAGTTGCAGAACGGATCCGCAGGATTGCTTCCGAGCACGGATATAAGAGCAATCGAGCAGCCCTTGCACTCGCAGCGAGGAAGAGGCCGCTTCGAATCGGCGTTATTTTTCCGGCTGAAGGCAATGCGTATTTTGAAGATGTCATCGAGGGACTGCGGGCAGCAGAAGCGGCATATGCCGACAACGGCGTTACGGTATCCCTGAAGACGATGAAGGGTTTCTCCGTAGAAGTACAGCTCCGCCTCATCGATGAGCTTCTTACAGAAGGAATACAGGCGCTGGTCATCGCGGCAATCAATGAAAGAGCGATTGCACATAAGATTAACGAAATTGTGAAACAGGGAATTCCGGTAATTACAGCAAACACGGATATTGAGAAGACCAGGCGCATGTGTTATGTAGGGACGGATTACCAGAAGAGCGGAGAAATTGCTGCAGGCCTTATGGGACTTGTCGCTGACGGAAGAACACTTAAGACAGTTATCTACACCGGATCAATCCACATCCTCGGTCACAACCAGAGAATCACAGGTTTCAATGCAGCTGTACGGAACTATCATTCCAACATCCGGATCCTTGATGTTTTTGAGACACTCGACGATACGGATAAAGCTTACACAAACACGATGCACCTTTTAGAGAAGTATAAGGATCTTGATGCGATTTATATGACGGCCGGCGGTATCGGCGGCACATGCAGGGCCCTCGTTGATTCGGGAAATGCAGGCAAGATCAAGCTCTTTACACATGACTGCACATCGGAGACGAGGCCATATCTGGAGAATGGCATTATCTCGGCAACGATTTGCCAGGACCCATATCAGCAGGGATATATGCCAATCAAGATTCTGTTCGATTATTTTCTTGATAAGCAGACCCCGGAAGCTGATCTGATTTATACGAGAATCGACATTCTCATTCGTGAGAATTTATGAGGAATTGCTGAAAAAGGCACAGAAAATCCTGTAACCCAACAAATGGCATATAGAGGCAGAATCCCCCCAAGAAAGACTCAAGAGTGTAATCCCCCCAAATAAGTCTCAAGAGTGTAATCCCCCAAGAAAGAAAGGAAGGTCCAGACTATGACAGAATTTTATCCTAACATCCCGAAAGTACATTACGAGGGAAAAGATTCCAAAAATCCAATGGCGTTTCATCACTATAATCCGGAAGAAGTAATTGCCGGAAAAACGATGCGCGAACACATGCGTTTTGCAATGTCCTACTGGCATACAATGTGCTCCGGCGGCGCTGATATGTTCGGCGAGAGCAGCATGGACAAGAATTATGGCGCGACTGATCCGATGGAACTTGCAAAGAACAAGGCGCGTGCTGCCTTTGAACTCATGGATAAGCTTGATATCGATTTCTATTGCTTCCATGACCG
>DIEQ01000082.1:0-12185 GCA_002418705.1 Mageeibacillus sp. UBA5770
CGGCCAACACATGTATTCGTCCAGGCCGGTGTCGGATCGCTGGCCGGGGCTGTCCAGGGCTATTATGCCAACCGGTACCCCGATAACCCTCCTGTAGTCGTTGTTGTCGAAGCCCGGGCTGCTGCCTGCCTGTATGAAGGTGCAATGGCAGGGGACGGAAACTGCCGGATTGTCAAAGGGGATCTCCAGACCATCATGGCCGGCCTCGCCTGCGGCGAACCGAATACGATCGCATGGGACATTCTCAAAAATCATGTCCGTGTCTTTGTTTCAGCCCCTGACTGGGTTGCTGTCAAAGGAATGCGCATGTCGGCTGCCGCCCTGAAAGGCGATCCAAAGGTCATATCCGGAGAGTCCGGTGCCGTCGGGCTCGGATTGCTCGCAGCCGTTATGACAATGGATGAATATAAAGAGCTGCGCATTGCAATCGGCCTCACTGCCGATTCGAGAGTACTTCTTTTCTCCACCGAAGGAGACACAGACCCAGACCGCTTCAAATCAATAGTCTGGGACGGAAATGATTCTTAATTGCAGATTTCAATAAAGATCAATCAAACGCTATGAGGAGGCACACATGAATTACGATGCAATCAAACAGTCCGCACAAAACTACGAAAAGGATATGACCAGGTTCCTGCGCGATTTAGTCCGTATTCCGGGAGAAAGCGCCGGTGAAGAAGGTCACATCAACCGCATTGCCGAGGAAATGAAAGCCCTTGACTTTGACAGGGTCGAAATAGACCCGATGGGCAATATTCTTGGCTATATGGGCAGCGGCCCTACTCTGATCGCTTATGATGCCCATGTTGACACCGTCGGAATCGGAAACATCACCAATTGGACTTTCGACCCTTATGAAGGATTTGAGAGCGACACCGAAATCGGCGGACGCGGAACGTCTGACCAGCTTGGCGGCATTGTATCATCCGTATACGGCGCCAGAATCATGAAAGACTTAGGTCTCCTGTCAGATAAATATACAGTCCTCGTGACCGGGACCGTACAGGAAGAAGACTGCGACGGACTTTGCTGGCAGTACATCATCAACGAAGACAAGGTCAGGCCTGAATTCGTTGTCATTACTGAGCCGACCGACGGCAACATCTACCGCGGACAGCGCGGCCGTATGGAAATCCGCGTCGATGTCACAGGCGTTTCCTGCCATGGATCCGCACCGGAGCGCGGCGACAACGCAATTTACAAGATGGCTGAGATCCTGCAGGAAGTCCGTGATCTGAATAACGACCTGCATGTAGACCCTTTCCTCGGAAAAGGAACCCTTGCCGTATCGGAAATCTTCTTTACCTCTCCTTCCCGCTGTGCCGTTGCCGACAGCTGCGCGATCTCCATCGACCGACGCCTGACAGACGGAGAGACTTTTCAATTAGCCCTCGATGAGATTGCCGCCCTTCCTTCCGTCAAAAAATACGGCGCTAAAGTCAGCATGTATTCCTATGACAGGCCCAGTTACAAGAACCTGGTCTACCCGACCGAGTGCTATTTCCCGACCTGGGTCATTCCCGAAGATCATGCCGCGACACGTGCCATCGTCGAATCATACGAGGGTATGTTCGGCACCCCGCTTGTTGATAAGTGGACCTTCTCAACCAACGGCGTTTCCATCATGGGCCGCTGCAAAATACCCTGCATCGGCTTCGGCCCGGGCAAAGAAGCACAGGCTCATGCGCCCAACGAAAAGACCTGGAAGGCCGATCTGGTAAAATGTGCTGCGGTCTATGCAGCTCTGCCCTCTCTGTACTGCAAGTAATACTCCGTGATAATTTATCCTGTCACAGCTTAGAATAATCAACTCCTCAAAAACCGCCAGACCTTAGGGAACCGTCACTGATTCGAACATCCGTCACCACAAAATCAATGCAGACGAATGCAAATGGAGAGTAATTTATGAAAACTTTGAAGGACTACATTGACCGCCTGAACGAACTGAATTTCAAAGATATGTACAATAATGACTTTTTTCTCACTTGGGAAAAGTCGGACGACGAACTCGAAGCCGTCTGGGTTCTTGCAGATGCCCTGCGTTACCTTCGCGAAAACAACATCTCCACAAAAGTTTTTGAAAGCGGTCTTGGCATCTCGATTTTCCGCGACAATTCCACCCGCACGCGTTTTTCCTTTGCATCAGCCTGCAATATGCTCGGCCTCGAAGTCCAGGACCTTGACGAGGGCAAATCACAGATCGCCCACGGCGAGACGGTACGCGAGACGGCCAACATGGTCTCCTTCATGGCTGATGTCATCGGTATCCGTGACGATATGTATATCGGCAAGGGCAACGCCTATATGCAAGAAGTCTCACAGGCCGTACAGGACGGCAAGCGCGACGGCGTACTCGAACAGCGCCCCACTCTTGTCAACCTCCAGTGCGACATCGATCATCCGACACAGTGCATGGCTGACATGCTTCACATCATCCATGAGTTTGGCGGTGTCGAGAATCTAAAAGGCAAAAAACTTGCGATGACATGGGCATATTCCCCGTCTTACGGCAAGCCTCTCTCCGTTCCTCAGGGCGTAATCGGCCTGATGACCAGAATGGGAATGGAAGTCGTCCTCGCACATCCCAAGGGTTATGAAGTCATGCCCGAAGTCGAAGAAGTCGCTCTCGCGAATGCCGAAAAATCAGGCGGATCCTTCCGGAAAACCAACAGCATGGAAGATGCCTTTGCCGGCGCCGATATTGTATACCCCAAGAGCTGGGCTCCTTTTGCAGCCATGGAAAAGCGCACGGACCTTTATGGGAACAACGACTTCGACGGCATCAAGAAGCTGGAAAAGGAACTGCTCGCCCACAATGCAGAGCACAAGGACTGGGTCTGCACGGAAGAACTGATGAAGACGACGAAAGACGGCAAAGCCCTTTACCTGCACTGTCTGCCTGCCGATATTTCCGGAGTCAGCTGCAAGGACGGCGAAGTAGAAGCGTCCGTTTTCGACCGCTACAGAGTCCCTCTTTACAAGCAGGCCAGTTTCAAGCCCTACGTAATTGCAGCGATGATTTTCCTGAGCAAGTTTAAGGCACCTGCGGCACTTCTGGAGAAGCTCGCAAAAAACAACACCCCAAGAGTCATGTGACCTCCTGAAATTATATCTATATGCCTGCAACGGCGATGGAGGGAAATCCTATGGAAAAGAAAAGACGAATTGTCCTCGCTTTGGGCGGCAACGCACTTGGTAATACACTCCCTGAACAGATGGTTGCTGTTAAGGTTACATCAAAAGCTATTGTCGACCTTATCGAAGAAGGCTGCGAAGTTGTGGTAACACACGGCAATGGACCCCAGGTAGGCATGATCAGCAACGCCATGGCGGCCCTCTCGAGGGAAGAACCAAGCCAGCCGAACACACCGCTGTCCGTCTGTGTCGCGATGAGCCAGGCCTATATAGGATATGACCTGCAAAATGCCCTGCGCGAGGAAATGTATAACCGCGGGATCATCCACATACCTGTTACCACCGTCATTACCCAGATCAGGGTAGACAAGGATGACCCCGCATTCAAAAATCCTTCCAAGCCGATCGGTCATTTTATGAACGAAGAGCACGCAGCGGAGGCCGCCGCCAAGTATGGGTATATAATGAAAGAAGATGCCGGACGCGGTTATCGCCGTGTCGTGGCATCTCCCATGCCGGTAGAAATCATCGAAATCGGTGCGATCCGGTCACTCGCCGATTCCGGCCAGCTGGTCATCGCATGCGGAGGCGGAGGCATCCCGGTCACTCTCAAGGGAAACCATTTGAGAGGTGTCAGTGCTGTAATCGACAAAGACTTTGCCAGCTGTCTTTTGGCCGAACAGCTGGATGCCGATTATCTGATCATTCTGACGGCCGTTGAAAAGGTAGCGATACATTTCGGAAAACCCGACCAGATCTGGCTGAGTGACATCACAGTCGAAGAAGCCCGGAAATATATTGAAGAGCATGAATTCGCACCCGGATCCATGCTTCCCAAAGTGCAGGCAGCGGCACGGTTTGCCTCTTCAAAAGGAGGACGTACGGCGCTCATAACCCTGCTCGAAAAAGCAAGGGACGGCATCAACGGGAAGACCGGAACGAAAGTACATCAGTCACCGGCCGGAAAAGAAGGATGTTAACATGAACACAAATAAACGGACATTTGCACTAAAGGGAAATATACTTTACTGCACGGACAAAGAAAGAATTATCTCAAAAGAGAACCATTACCTGCTTTGCGTAGACGGCAGGGTTGAAGGTGTTTTCGAGACAATGCCTGCTCAATATGCAGAAATTCCCGTGGAGGATAAAGGCAGACAGTTAATTATTCCCGGCCTGATCGATCTGCACACGCATGCACCGCAGTATGCGTTCCGCGGTCTCGGCATGGACAGGGAACTGCTTGACTGGCTCGAGACATATGCTTTTCCCGAAGAAGCCAAATACGCCGACCTGAAGTATGCGCAAAAGGCCTACCGGATATTTGCAGATGACCTGCTGGCCGGCGCGACCACCCGGGCATGCATTTTCGCGACCATTCATGTCGATGCTACTATACTGCTGATGGATATTCTTGAGCACACCGGCCTTAAGGCCATGGTCGGGAAAGTGAATATGGACCGCAATTCCCCTTCGTACCTCTGTGAGGACAGCGCAGGACAGTCGATGGATGATACCAAACGCTGGCTTGATGCCTCCGAGGGCAGGTATCAGAATATTACGCCCATACTGACACCCCGCTATACGCCTGCGTGTTCAGATGAACTTATGAAAGGGCTTGGGGATCTGTCTGTTTCAGACAGCCTGCCGGTCCAGTCGCACTTGTCCGAGAACGGCGCGGAAATTGACTGGGTGCACGAACTTTGCCCGGATGCCGCGACCTATGCAGAATCCTACGACCGCTATTCCATGCTTGGGAATGACTCCCCGTGCATCATGGCCCACTGTATCCACATGAGTCCGGATGAGATAGACCTGCTGGAGAAGCGCGGTGTATTCATAGCCCACTGCCCACAGTCAAATACGAATCTTGCCTCAGGTGTTGCACCGGTCCGGCAATTTCTCGACAGGGGCATGCACGTCGGATTTGGATCCGATATTGCGGGAGGCTACTCGCTGTCCATCTTCCGGGCCATGGCGGATGCTGCAGCCGCATCAAATCTTCGCTGGAAGCTTTCGGACAGTTCCCTGAAGCCTCTTACCATCCCGGAACTCTTTTATATGGCAACCAAAGGCGGCGGCGAATTCTTCGGCAAAGTCGGTTCGTTCGAAAAGGGTTATGAATTTGATGCTGTTGTACTGGATGATCATAATATTCCCTCACCCTCCCCGCTAACGCCTCTTCAGCGGCTTGAGCGCATGATATTCCTTTCCGACGAAAGAAATATCGACGAGAAGTACGTGGCGGGAATCCGGGTGAAGTAACCGCCGATTATGNNCTTATGCGTTATTTTGACATGCATTCAGGAAAGGACGTGACATGCCATGAAGTTCGGAGAGATCGGCGGAATCATTGCAGCAGCCAGCAAAAAGGACGCAGTCCCGCTCCTGCAGGTCGGCAGTATCCCGATCGTCAAACGCATCGTACTGACGTACCAGCAGGCAGGAATTTTTCCGATTGTCATCGTGACAGGTGCCCAGGAAGAGGAAGTAAGGTCACAGCTGTCGGACTACGGCGTCATTTTTCTTCATAATGAAAACTGCGAAGCCCCTTCGCTTTTCGAGTCCGTGAAACTCGGGCTATCGTATCTGCAGGACAAATGCGACCGTGTTGCCTTCTCTCCCGTTAACGTTCCTATGTTCACACCCGACACACTTAAGCTCCTGATCAGCACGGACAGCCCGATCGTCACGCCCTCTTACCGGCAGACAGGCGGACATCCGATCCTTCTGTCTTCGGCCATGATCCCCTTCATCCTTGCCTATGAGGGAGAGAACGGCCTGAGGGGTGCAGTTGCTTCCATGGAACACCTGCGAAAGTGGGTCGAGGTGGACGATGAAGGCATCATCAGCAGCGTTGGCGACCCGGAGCGCCTGCGTGCTTACCTGGATTCACACAACCAGTCCATCCTGCATCCGTTCATGCGCATCAGCCTCGAAAAAGAATCGCTTTTCTTTAACTCGCGCGTCAGGCTTCTCCTGATCCTGATCGCAGATACGTACTCTGTCAGAAGCGCCTGCGACCTGATGGCGCTTTCCTATGCCAAGGCCTGGGATATGCTCAACATCCTTGAAACAGAGCTCGGCTACCCCATTCTCACGAGGCGCCAGGGCGGCAGTCACGGCGGCAAAACGGAGCTGAACGAAAAAGGATTTTTATTCCTCTCTGCATATCGGGAGTTCGAAGATAATATATTTCGCTATACACAGGCTGAATTTAACAGAATCTTCCGTGAAACCAATATTCTGTAACATTTTGCCAAGTTCTTTTCCGGAATAATTTGCATATAATTGCCTCGCTTTCTATAATGAAAAGAAGAGTTCATTATAATAAGGGAGGCATAATTATGTTCGTCCTACATATTAATGGCAAAGAAGAAACGGCACTGACCGATAAGAAGCTCCTTACTTTTTTACGCGACGATCTCCGGATTACATCAGTCAAAGACGGCTGCAGTGAAGGCGCATGCGGCACCTGCACCGTATTAATCGACGGCAAAAAAGTTAAAGCGTGTGTCCCGAGGGTCAGCACCCTCGCCGGCAAGTCTGTTATCACAGTCGAAGGGCTTACAGACCGCGAAAAGGAAGTCTATACACATTGCTTCGGCGAGGCAGGCGCTGTACAGTGCGGTTACTGTATCCCGGGCATGGTCATCTCAGCAAAGAGCCTGATTGATGCAAATCCCACGCCTTCCCTTGCTGATGTCAAGCAGGCAATCAAGGGTAATATCTGCCGCTGTACCGGCTACAAGAAAATTGAAGAAGCCATCCTTGAGGCTGCCAGGTTCTTCCGCGAAGACCTTGCGATACCGGCTGATCCCCTACAGGCCAGAATAAATACACGTTTTAAGCGCGTTGATGTAAAGGAAAAAGTTCTCGGTACCGGAGACTTTACCGATGACGTTGCCGTCGAAGGCATGATCTATGCAAAGGCCGTGCGCAGCAGGTATCCCCGGGCAGCTGTTAATGCCATTCACCTCGAAAAAGCGCTGTCGCACCCTGACTGCGTCCGTATTCTTACAGCAGATGATGTTCCCACGAAGAAGATCGGACATCTGGTCCAGGATTGGGATGTCATGATACCGGTTGGCGGTACAACCCGATATATCGGCGATGCAATCGCCCTTGTGGCCTCAGTCCGAAAAGAAACACTCGATGAAATCATAAGCCTCGTCGAAATCGATTACACCGAACTTACACCGGTGACAAATCCGCTCGACGCCCTTAAGGCGGATGCTCCGCTCGTACATGCCTCCGGCAACGTTATGCGCAAAGAAATCCTCAAAAAGGGCAACGCCGATCTCGCGATCAAAAATTCCAAATATGTTGTCACACGCAAATATAAGACGCCGTTTACAGACCATGCCTTCATGGAACCTGAATGTGCGATTGCCATGCCCGTCGGAGAGGACGGCTTACATCTCTATACCGGCTCCCAGTCCGTGTACGACGAACAGCACGAAATCTCTAATATGCTGGGAATCCCCGCCGGGAAGGTTCACTGCGAGTCAATGCTGGTCGGCGGCGGCTTCGGAGGCAAGGAGGACATGAGCGTCCAGCATCATGCAGCCCTTATGGCCTGGTACACCAAAAAGCCGGTTAAGGTCAAGTTCTCCCGTCAGGAGAGCCTCAATTACCACACCAAGCGCCACGCCATGGAAATGGAATTCACAACAGCCTGTGACGAAAACGGCCGCCTCACCGCAATGAAGGCAATCCTGATTGCTGACACCGGTGCCTATGCCTCCCTCGGCGGGCCTGTCCTGCAGCGCGCCTGCACGCATGCCGCAGGGCCTTATAATTATCAGAATATAGACATACTCGGCATGTCGGTATACACCAACAACGTAGTCGGCGGTGCCTTCCGCGGCTTCGGCGTAACCCAGAGCTGTTTTGCCACAGAGAACAATATCAACCTTCTCGCCGAAATGGCGGGCATCTCGCCGTGGGAGATCCGCTACAGGAACGCAATAAGGCCCGGGCAGACGCTCCCGAACGGACAGATTGCCGACCCCAACTGCGCCCTGACTGAGACCCTCGAAGCCGTCAAAGATATATACGAAAGCAGCCCTTATGCCGGCATAGCCTGTGCCTTCAAGAACAGCGGCACAGGGGTCGGCCTCAAGGATATCGGACGCTGTCTGCTCTCTGTCGAGAAAGGCATTGTCCATATCCGGACATCCGCCTCCTGCATGGGGCAGGGCATTGCGACCGTTTGTACCCATATGCTCTGTGAAGAAACCGGACTCGATCCGGCCCTTACCTTTGTTGAAAGACCAGATACAATCCGCACTCCGAACAGCGGCACATCGACGGCATCACGCCAGACCGTACTTACAGGCGAAGCTACACGCCGCGCAGCGGAAAAGCTGGGCAAGGAACTCAAAGCCGGAAGAACGCTTTGTGACCTTGAAGGAATGGAGTTTTCCGGTGAGTTTTCCGCGATCACGGATCCAATGGGCTGCGACAAGGAATTCCCCGTCAGCCATGTCAGCTACAGCTATGCCACCCAGGTAGTCATCCTCGACGAGAGCGGCAGGCTGCAGAAAGTCGCTGCTGCTTATGATGTCGGAACGCCTGCCAATATTCAGTCCGTCGAGGGACAGATTGAGGGCGGTGTCGTTATGGGTCTCGGATTTGCCCTCACCGAGGACTTTCCTATGAAAGACGGTTATCCGCAGGCAACCTTCGGCACGTTAGGCCTTATGCGCGCCCCGGATATCCCTGATATGGAGGTCATTCTTGTCCAGGCACCGGGTGATAAATTAGAGTACGCATTCGGCGCCAAAGGTGTCGGCGAACTATGCCTGATTCCGACAGCCCCGGCCTGCGCACACGCCTATTACAGGCTCGACGGCAAGTTCCGCAGCACGATCCCACTCAAGGATACCTACTATAAAAAACCGGCAAAGGAATAACAGGAAATCCGCAGTAAACATAGAAGTGTGACAGGCAGGTGAAAAATGAACATCAACGGAGTCATCACAGCAGCCGGGCTTTCAACACGCATGGGCGACTTCAAGCCTCTTATGATGCTTGAAGGGAAAACACTGATCGAAAACTGTATCGACAGTATGCTCGATGCAGGCGTCACATGTGTTACCGTCGTTCTCGGTTACCGGGCCGACGAGATAGAAGCGCTTTTATCAAGCCGCTACAACGATGATCATCTGGTACTGGCCTACAATACAGAATATGCTTCGACGGATATGCTGACCTCTGTAAAGATCGGAATACGGTCGCTTCCGGCATGCGACGCATTCTTTCTACTCCCGGGCGATATGCCGGCCGTATCAGCAAGTACCTTCCGGGCTCTGCAGAAGGCATGGGCACAGACAAGACCCATGGTAGTTTTCCCGACAATGGCCGGAAAGCGCAAGCATCCTCCGCTGATTTCCTATGAATGTATCAGGGACATCCTTTCCTATGAAGGAGATAACGGACTCCGCGGGATCTGGCGCCGATTCGAAGAACAGACCGTGCTGGTTACTGTTGATGATGACGGCTGCCTTATCGATGCAGATACGATGGAAGATTATGAAAGACTGACCGAGTATATGAAAGAAAAAAATATCTGAACATAACACACTGACGGATACAGTATTACGGAGGGAGTCAAATATGAGCATCACCAATTCTGTGACCAAAAAAGATCATCTTCCCAAAATAAACGGAGAGGCAAAGTATGTCGCTGATTATCCCATGGACGGTGTTCTCTGCGGAAGGCTGCTCCACTCCCCGAAAGCCAGGGCACGCATACTGAGTGTTACAGTACCCGACCTTCCCGACGGGTACCTGATCGTAGACAAGAACGATGTCCCGGGTGAAAATGTCGTCCATATTGTTATGGACGATACACCGGTATATGCCGACAAGACAGTTGAATACATCGGTGATCCCATCCTGATGGTTGTAGGGCCTGATGAAGATGTTGTGAAACGCATTTTATCCGGGATCAAAGTAGAGTACGAAGACTTGACACCCATATTTGATATTACCGACCCTTCTGCAACAGTGTTTTTTGAATACAATTACGGAAAAGGCGATGTTGCTGCTGCGTTCGACCAGGCTGACAATGTCTATACGGAGCAGTTCAGGACCGGCCGCCAGGAACAGGCATATATTGAAACACAGGGCCTGATCGGTGAAGCACATGACGGAAGAATTACCGTACACGGTTCTCTGCAGTGCCCCTATTATATTCACGGGGCCGTTGCCAAAGCGATGGGTTACGAAGCAAGCCGCGTCCAGATAAAGCAGGATGCCACCGGCGGCGGCTTCGGCGGCAAGGAAGCATATCCGTCCATTCTTGCCTGTCAGGTCGCCGTTGCGGCCTATAAGGCAGGAAAGCCCGTACGTGTCATTTTCGATCGGCGGGAGGATATGGAGTTCACCAGCAAACGCCACCCGTCCCTGTGCACATATAAGGTTGCTGTAAAAGACGGCCGGATCACTGCGATGGACATCGATGTCATGTTTGACGGCGGTGCATATACCACGCTCTCTGCTGTTGTCCTGCAGCGCGGCATCATCTGCGCGAGCGGTATTTACAAGGTGGATAACCTCAAAGTGCACGGACGTGCCATAAAGACCAACACAGTTCCAAATGGCGCATACCGAGGCTTTGGCGCACCGCAGACTTTCTTTGCAGTAGAGATGATGATTGATCATATTGCCAAAGACCTTGGCAAAGAAGCTCTGGCCTTCAAGATGGCGCATATTGTAAAGCAGGGCGATGACACTTCGACCGGAGGCCGTTATCACTTCCCTGTGCCGGTTCTTGAAATGATTGAAGAGGTCGACCGCGAATGCGATTTCCGTAACAAGAAAAAGCTGTACGCACAGCAGACAGGCCGTTACCGAAGAGGCATCGGCATGTCGATGGTATTCCACGGAGCAGGATTCACAGGTTCCGGCGAGCGCGACCACATAAAGGCAGTCGTCAAGCTTCACAAGTATCCTGACGGCAAAGTAGAAATCCTTGCTTCCAATGCAGACATCGGCCAGGGCCTGAAGACGACTTTCTCCAAGATCGTTGCCCTGGAGATGAATATGCCTCTCGAGAAGATCATCATCCATAATCCTGACACGGACCGGGTTCCGGATTCAGGACCCACTGTCGCCTCCCGTTCCCTGATGACCGTCGGCGAACTGCTGCGCAGAGCGTCCATCAAGCTGCGCTCGGAATGGAAGGAAGGCGAAGACCAGATTATCGAAGAGCACTTTAAGGAGCCTGATTTCGTTATTCCGTTCTATATCGATAAATTCCAGGGAGATGCATACCCCACATATGCCTGGTCAGTCAGTGCCATCGAAGTTGAAGTGGATACCTATACAGGAATTGCAAAAATAATTGGTGCCTGGGGATCGTTTGATGTCGGAACCCCGATCGATATGAACATCGTGGTCGGACAGATGGAGGGCGGGTTTCTGCAGGGCATCGGGTATGCATCAATTGAGCAGATCGATGCCGACAAGAACGGCCGCATCCGCAATAACAGCCTGAGTGATTATATCCTGCCGACCGCGGTTGACGTCCCTGTACTCAAGGTAATCATGCATGTCGAAAAATATCCCCTCGGGCCATATGGCGCCAAAGGAGCCGGAGAGATTCCTCTTGTCGGTGCACCGCCCGCCTATCTTGAGGCGATGGAACAGGCCCTGGATACAAATCTGAATCACATACCTTTCTCAGCCGAAGATACGATGAAGGTTTTACGAGAGGAGGCAAAAAGATGATTGATACAATCGAATTCACACTCAACGGCAGCGAAGTATCGTACGACGGACCCTCGGGATCCCGCCTGCTTGACGTCCTGCGCGAAGATTTTAAATTGACCGGTGTAAAATGCGGATGCAATGAGGGCGAGTGCGGAGCCTGTTCCGTCATTATCGACGGCAAGCTTGCCAACTCCTGCATGGTTGCCATGGGAAGGATCGCGGGAAGCTCCGTTGTAACAATCGAAGGCTACTCCGGTACAGACCGCTTTGCAGTCCTCGATAAAGCCTACGCCTCTGTCAGCGCCGTCCAGTGCGGCTTCTGCATCCCC
>DIEQ01000082.1:12237-30380 GCA_002418705.1 Mageeibacillus sp. UBA5770
GGCAACCTGTGCCGCTGCACCGGTTACAACGCCATTGTTAAGGCTATCACTTCCGCAGCAGAGGAGGGAAAAGGATTATGGTAAACGGATATTGCCCTCAGTCTTTGAAAGAAGCCCTCGAGTACCGGGCAGAACATGATGCCATCCCATACAGCGGCGGAACAGATCTCATGATTGAGGGGGATAAGAACGCAAACTACCTGTTCCTCCACAAGGTTCCCGAAATACGTCAGATAACCGAAGACAATGAATATATCCGTATCGGCGCCGGCTGCACCTTTACAGAACTGATGGACAGCCCCCTGACGCCTCAGATATTGAAAGACGCCTCTGCACAGGTTGCTGCGCCGGCCATCCGCAACTTCGGTACGGTGGGCGGCAACATCGGTAACGGCTCTGCAAAAGCCGACAGTGCCCTGATCTTTTTTGTAACGGATTCTGTTGTGCGCCTTATGAGCCGAACATCAGAGCGGCTTGTGCCTGTCAAGGAATTCTATCAGGGCAGAAAAAAGCTTGCCCTTACCCCTGACGAACTGATTGTAGAACTCCTTATTCCCAAAGCTGCACTTTGCCGTTATTATTACAAAAAAGTCGGCGCACGAAACGCACAGGCGATTTCCCGCGTATGCTTTGCAGGCCTGATGGACATCACCGACGGCAGGATCACCAAGTGTGCCACGGCGTTCGGTGCCATCAGCGAAATGGTCCTCCGGCTCGACAATCTTGATGCCATGCTGGTCGGCAAGACCATAGATGAGGCGAAATCTGTCAAAGCGGATTATCTTCAGGCCTTTGACGATGCGATTGTGCCGATCACCGGCAGAATTTCCGCTGATTACCGAAAAGACGTATGCATGAACCTGCTTAGGGATTTTCTCGACACGTTTGGGATTTGAACCTTATATCCTGACTGTATAAGCATTCAAAAACGGCAGACATGCAATAAATTTGCTCGTCTGCCGTTTTTTGACTTGTTTATTTCGATGCCCGGTGCAGAATAAGCTCCGCGGCAATGCTTACTGCGATTTCTGCCGGGGTGTCAGCCTTGATGTGAAGTCCGATCGGCGAGTGCAGAAGATTCAGTTTCGCTTCCGGGATTCCATCCGCAAGCAGCCGTTTTTTCGTTGCAGCAACCTTATTTCTGCTGCCGATGCATCCAATATACGTTGCGTTGGTCCGAAGGACCTGCTCAAGGATTTCATAATCCGCCTGATGACCGCGTGTCATGACAATAACATAGTCATTTGCATTGATTTTGACGTAATCTGATATTTTGAGGTAATTGCCGACGATTGTACCCTGCGCTAAAAGGAAAAGCGACTTATCGGCAAATTCTTCCCGATCCTCAAAAACAACAGGGACAAAACCAACGGACGCAATCACTGGGACAAGCGCCTGAGCCACATGCCCGCCTCCGAATATATACACGCGTCCCGCCTGCACGACAGGTTCAACATAATAGCTTGGTGTGCCTTCTATGTACACGGCTTTCGCTGTTAGATGCGGCTTTATATCGTCCCCGGATATGCCTTCGATGAAATGCAGTCCGCTGTTATCAAAGATTCCCATACCTGTTATTTCATTATTCTCAATGATGCGCACCAGCCATGCGTTTTCATCCTTGTCAAAAGCCGAAATGAGGTATTCAAATAAAGGGATACCTTCTGTGCCGGAAAGGTATTGGAAATAAACCGTCACATTGCCGCCGCAGATCATGCCGAGATCGGCAACATCATTCGGTGCGAGGATGTAGCGCATGGTTTCCGAGTGTTTTTCTATATGCAGCTTCTCTGCCTGTTTTTGCACTGCATGTTCGACAGCGCCGCCGCCGATTGTGCCTTGTGTTCTTTTATCTTCGTGGATGATCATCATCGCACCGGTACCCCTGGGCGTCGAGCCGCTGCTTGCTATGATGCTCACCAAAACAATCGGCTTGCCTGCCAAAAGGGTTTCGCGTATCGAGTTAAACAGATTTTTCATTTTCCGGCCCCTCAATTTCCTTTAGAATCATAGATTGATCATAGCACCAGTCCAGCACCGGAACAATGGAACTTGCCCGTCAAAGCCAAACAGACATCCGTAATCATGTAATTTTTCAACCCCCTAAAAACGAATAATCCGCCGATCCGTTAAAGAATCGGCGGATTATTCGCTATAAAACCCTTAAGGAGGAGGCTTAGCCAAAGATCGGGCCGTATGTTTCGCATGCGCGATAATCGGCACTCTCAGGATTGGTTGTTCCAAATGCAGCCCATGCATGCGGGCGGAAAATACGGTCTTCTTCGACGTTGTGCATCGAAACCGGAATGCGGAGCATGCTGGCCAGTGTTATAAGCTTGTCACCGATGTGTCCATAGCTGAAGGAACCGTGATTGGCGCCCCAGTTAGCCATGACGCTGTATACATCTTTGAATGCGCCTTCGCCTGTTGTGCGGGGAGCAAACCAGGTTGTCGGCCATGTGGGATTGGTGCGGGCCTGAAGGATCTGGCTTACGTTTTCAGGAAGCGTTGCCGTATATCCTTCTGCGATCTGCAGAACCGGGCCAAGACCTTCAATTTTGTTCATGCGTACCATCGTTACAGGCATTTCGGTCTGTGTCTCAAAGAAGGATGAGTAACCGCCGCCGCGGAAATATCCGTTATCTGCCGGAGACCAGGTTGTTGCTTTGAGGCAGGCATCGGCATCTTCATCAGTAATGTCCCAGAAAGGCTTCATCAAAGCCTTGCCGGTCTCATCTTTCATGGCACCGCAGCCGTCAAGGGCAGCTGCACCGGAATTGATCAGGTGAATGATGCCTTCAGATGCAAGCCCTTCAGGCTTCCATCCGGTAACTCTTTCAATCGATGCAGGGCTCCAATAGGTACGGACATCTGCGAAAACAGAAGCAGAATCGTTGACAAGGTGTCCTAAGAGCATGGACATTGCATTCAATGTGTCATTCTCTGTTGCCAGAACCATCGGCTCACGGATGCCGTTCCAGTCAAAGGAAGAATTGAGGAGGGCTTCGGAATAGTCATGGTTCGGAAAATGGTCTGTCCACTGGCGCTGACCCTGGACACCGCCGACGATTGCATTACGGCCCGCAGCTTCTTCGGCAAAACCAAGTTCTGCAAGGCGGGGGTTGCCGATCATGATATCGCGGATGATGATTGTCTGCTTGATGACTCGCTCCCACTCAGCATCTTTCTCTTCACGGCTGTGTGCGAACTCTCCGCCTTCATTATAATCACGTCCCTCAATACAATACTGCTCGCGCCAGGCTTTGGCCTTTGCGAATTCAGCGGGATCAAAGATATTCCGGGCAATACGACGCTCAATTTCGACCTGGTCGAGCCATTCCGTACGAAGACCGAAATATTCCTGGAACATCTGGGCATCGATATAGGAGCCGGCGATACCCATGCATGGGCCGCCGATATTAACATAAGACTTGCCCTTCATGGTACCTGCAGCGATAGCTGCTTTTGCCCAGAGAAGAATCTTGCCGCTGACATCCTCAGGGATGCTTGTGTCTGTGGAGTCCTGGACATCACGGCCGTAGATGGCAAATGCCGGAAGCTTGCGCTGGGCATGGGCGGCCATAACAGCGGCAAGGTAAACAGCGCCGGGACGCTCTGTACCGTTGAATCCCCAAACTGCCTTGATCGTCTGTGAGTTCATATCCATCGTCTCTGTGCCGTAGCACCAGCAGGGTGTGACAGACAAGGTTGCCGTTACGTTTTCACGGGCGAAAAGATCTTCACAGCGGGCTGCTTCAGCGACGCCGCCGATACAGGTCTCAGCAATGACACATTCAATCGGCATACCGTTGGCATGACGAAGTGTAGATGAAATAAGATCGGCTGCCTGACGGGCCATAGCCATTGTGCGGTCTTCAAGGGATTCACGGACGCCGAGGCGGCGGCCGTCGATGCAGGGGCGAATGCCGATCTTTGGCATGCGTCCGATTAATTTGTTCTCCGGCTGATTCTTAACATGTGACATAAAGGTGCCTCCTTATGGTTTACTTTTGTTATGAATCCGGTCATCTGCGTACCATGAAGGACAGCGCTGATAGATTATGTCGGACAGCGACCGAATTGTGCTTCTGCCTATTATTTTACTACCAGGTCATAATATAGACATGGATTTTCTGGTATCATTATGGAAAAACAGGCAAAGCAAACAACCGAAAACGTTCTGTTCTGTTTGGACTTTATCATAGAACACGAACATGGCCTCCTCGAATTTCACATGGATAAACTGGAAAGGGGGATCGCCTTCAGTGCGCCAGGAACCAATCAGGCAGGAAGAAAAACACAGAACCGATTCCCATGGGATCGAACGCAACGAACTGCTCACAACACACCTCAATCAACTCTCACTGGAAATCCTGGATCACGGGTACTTCATAGGCAATCTGCAATGGAATCAGTTCCGCGTCATGTCACCGTTCGGCCGCATATATTTCATGATCGCCGATCATGGCTGGCTGGAGACCGAGCACGGACGAATGGATCTGCTGCCCGGCCACATGTACCTGATCCCCCCTTATACCCAGGTCAACCTGCGTACAGATGAACGTATCGAAAAATTCTATTTTCACTTCTCCCTGCGCTATGCAGGCATGGAAATACTCGAAGGCATCAACCGCTGTTTCCAGCTTCCGCTCCCCGAACTGCTTCTGAAACAGATTATCTCATCCTATCAGGCCGCACAGCTTCCGGACCTCCTGCTGCTCAAAGGAATCGCCTACACCACTCTGGCGGATTTTATCAGGAACGCACTTCCCGACCTTAGCAACCGACTTGTCCTTGCAGACGCCTACCAGGAAATATATGCATATGTCGACCAGCATTTATCCGCCGGATTATCCGCTTCGGATGTCTGCGATGCGCTCGGCCGTTCCTACGAGACACTTCGGCGTCGCTTCCGGGAAGACAACGGCATCACACTCAAGCAATACATCCAGGGTCGCCTGATACAGCAGGCCGCACTTTTCCTTCTGCTGACCAACCGTACTATTTCTGAAATAGCGGGAGAGCTCGGATTCCAGGACGAATTCTATTTCTCGCGCGTCTTCAAGCAGAAAATGTCTTACAGCCCGCGCGAATACAGACGGATCAACGCAGTGCTGCGAAAAGTATAATGGGGGGAAGGGCTAATGCCTTTCCCTGTTCGGCGTCCTGTGGACGCCAATGTTGATCAGACCCTCGGATTGCTGTGCAATCCTGCGGAACCTATTCGAAGGCGAGTGGTTCCTTTTTTGTTTCAGCATATGCAGCAGTATCGCCGAAGGGACCTGATCATAGTATATTTAGTTCGATCGTGTTAAAATACTTGTTGTAAAAATCATTATGAATTGTAGGTTATCGCGTTATGAAAAAAAGCTGGGCTCCCATTTTATACATTATTATATTTTTTATCATAATTGCTTTTCCTGCTCAGCTGATGATAATGAGGGATGTAACGGATTTAGACTGTGATGTAGTCCTTAAGGGTAATTTTTCATCCTACAGTGTTCCGAAAATGTCTGTTTCGTCGTATTATTCCGGAGAATTCCAAAAGAGCTATGACCAGTGGCTTAATAACAGCTATGCTCCCAGGGGCGTTGTTATTAAGCTTTATAATCAATTGCGGTACAGCTTATTTAGCGAGGGAAATCGAGCGATTGGCAAGAACGGATATATCTTCGAGGATCCCTACATTTATGATGCACTGTGTTCAAAACCGGCTTTCGATTTCAGCCGTCCTGAAAATGCTGCGAAGATGGAGAGCTTTGTCGCAACGCTTCAAGACCTGTCTGATAAGCTCGAGGCATCAGGCAGACATTTGATTGTTTATACCACGCCCAGCAAAGGGTTTTATGAATATGACAACATTCCCGCCAAGTATCTTCTCCAGGAGAATAAGTCGGGCGTAAGGGCGGTTGATTTGTTAAGAAAATTGATTGCTGAAACCGATGTGACTTATGTTGACTCAACAAAAATCCTTGGTCAGGAAACGGCTTACCCGGTTTTTTACAAAACCGGAATCCATTGGTCCAGGACCTCGGAAGAGATGATTAGCTCTTATATTGCCGAGACACTTCAGAATCTGAATCTTCCCGTGAAAACTCTTCAGCTTGGGAAAGTCATCGAAAGCAAAACACCGTTTTGGCGAGATTCCGACGTATATGATTTGCTGAATGTAATATCCGGAAAAACGGATGATATGTATTATGAATTTGAGACCTCTTCCGAAGGCGGGAATGATGGCGATGTTAACATTTTGCTGCAGGGAGGGAGTTTTGCGCAAGGTTTCAGAAACAGTTTTATTGAGAATAATCTCGGGAACAAGTTATATTATATTAATTATGCAAATTATTTTACCGAGAAGGATGATAAGAAAATCCCAATAGAAAACTTTGATGAAATTAACCTGATTACATATCTTGATTCCGTCGATGTTGTGATGATTGAGATGAATGAATCGGTTGTAAATGACTATACCACTGGATTTGCCGAATGGCTCAACAACTACCTTGACGCCAATCCTCTTGACAAACCAATTGATAGTCTGACAGATGATTATATCAAAAAAATAGATTTTTCCGAAAATATTGAATACAATATGGCTGCTCTTTCGGGTTACTACACTTTCGAAGCGAATCAGGTATGGACCGAACCCGAAAGCGAAGTGCAGCTTAAAAATAAGGCCATAACAGAAAAGGGCCTTGCGTTGAATATCAATATCAATGCAATTCTCGGCGGCAGTGATAAAGAATATCTGGAGATATACGTAAACGGAGCGCTCTTGCGGGAGATTCCTTTGTCCCAGATAGGAGAATCAGAAATTATTATTCCTGCTGAAGAAATTGCAAATGACGATGATGTGTATTCCGTCAAAATGATATGCCCGATATCTTTTATACCAAAAGAAGTTACCAAAGGATCAGATGATGCACGTGAGCTGTCTATTGCAGTAATGTATATGGGGGAAAATAAGAATGTCATTTAGTTCTCCGTTATTTTTGTTTGTTTTTTTGACTATCGTATTAGCCGCATACTACATCTGCAATAAGAAAATTAAAAATATATTCTTGTTACTGGCCTCGCTTGCTTTTTATTCATGGGGTTCTCCCCAATATGTTTTATTGCTGGTATTATTTATATTCATTAACTATGGTTTTGCGCTGCTGATAACAGCAAACAAGAAGCAAATATGGAAAAAAGTATTTCTGGGTATTGTCATCGCGATTGATTTAGGTTTATTGGTGTACTTTAAATATACCGGATTTTTTATTGAGAATATAAATTCTATTTTCAATACTGAAATCGCAAGGACAAGCATTATTTGGCCGTTAGGTATTTCTTTTTATATATTCCAGGTCATTTCTTATGTTATTGATGTCTATCGCGGAGGCATTGAAGCCGAAAAAAATATCATAAACTTAGGACTGTTCGTCAGCTTCTTCCCGAAAATTACAAGCGGTCCTATTCTCCGATATAAAGACATCAAGATTCAACTCAATGACCGCACGTTTGAATTCGCACGTTTTTTCTCGGGAATAGAACGCTTTATGCTTGGTTTCATCAAAAAAGTCTTGCTGGCAGATCAAATCGCAATGATTGCAGACACCGCATTTTCACAGGCAAATCTGGCTGCACCTCTTGCTTGGCTAGGTGCCATCTGTTATACATTACAGATATATTTTGATTTCAGCGGCTATACCGACATGGCTATCGGCATCGCACGGATGTTTGGATTTGAAATTATGGAAAATTTCAATTATCCATATATTTCAAAATCGATCCAGGAATTCTGGCGCAGGTGGCATATATCCCTGTCCCTTTGGTTCAGGGATTACCTGTATATTCCTCTCGGTGGAAGCAGGAAAGGCAGTTTCAGGACATATATAAACATCTTTCTGGTATTTTTGCTGACAGGGTTGTGGCATGGAGCAAGCTGGCATTATATCGCATGGGGTCTGTATTACGCGGTCTTTCTAATTTTTGAACGTGCGTGGTTCTCGGCCAAGCTTAAAAAGATGCCTGCGGTTATTTCACATTTATATGCATTATTTGTAATCGTGATTGGATGGATATTTTTTCGCGCAAATGGCTTATTTGCAGCTTTTTCGTATGTCGGAAACCTTTTCAAATTCCCTGCAGGATCTGTGACGCAACTGGTGAGTAATATATCTATAGAAAATATCGTATTTATCGTATTTGGAGTTATATTCTCAATGCCACTCATCCGTTTGCTCAAAGAAAAACAGAATAAAGCTTCGACGGTCTTCTACTATGTCGTACTTCTGATACTATTCGTTGTTGCGATAACCTATATGAGCGGCAATGGCTTCAGCCCATTCTTATACGAGCAATTTTGATCTGCCTCAGCGTCCGCAGGACGCAAATCAAGGAAGGAATAATGCCTTTCGAGTAGATTCCGCAGGATCGAAGCGACGAGGACCTGACCGAGTGAGAAAGGCCATTAACCCCTCCCCCGGACTGACCGAGCGAGAAAGGCATTATTCCTTCCACAGGTATTGATAGTAATCTTCTTCAATTATTTTCGCTGCATATTTGAAGGCATCGTTTACGGACTGGATGCTGTTTTTTATGTATTCGTCGGTTATTTCTTCGTCGGTGAGTTTGTATACTTCGCCGCTGTTGGCGTTGTACATGATTTTGTCTGTAATGAAGCTTCGGTCCTGGAAGTAGACGACGGGGCTCTTTGTTGAGAGAATGTCCGTCCCTGTGTAGAGGCGTGAGTCGTAGGTAAGGCCGAAGAGATTGGACAGTGTCGGCGCTATATCGACGCTTGAACAGTACTTGTCGACAGGGACGGGTGTTTCCATATCTCCGGACCACAGGATGAAGACGCTCTCGTACATTTCAAAGGTGTTCTCGAGCTCATGTCCCGCTAATTCATCGAATTCCTCCGGTGTCAGTCCGTAAGGGTAATGGTCGGCACTTAAGGCTATGACGGTGTTTTCGAGCTGACCGGCGGCTTCGAGCTGGGCCAGCAGGTTTTCGAGGGCAAAATCGAGCTCCATCTGGCAAGCATAGTATGCTTTGACATGATCTGAACAGGTCAGATCAGCGACCAGGTCTTTGTTTTTCTTGCTGATGTAGTTTCCGCCGAAATTGTATTCGAGATGGCCGCTTACCGTCATATAGTAGATGTGGAATGGTGATGAATTCACATACTCAGGAGCGGTCAGCTGCATCATTTCGAGATCCGATTCGGGCCAGGTTACTTTAACATCGAGACCGTTTCCTACACCTTTATAGTCATAACCCATCGTCGGATATGACTGGTCACGGTTGTAATAGGTATACGTATGGTTGTGATAAGCCTTCGTCACATAACCGAGGTCGCTGAACTGATTCCCGAAGGCGAACGGCATATAGTTGCCGGCTATTTTGGTATAGCTCCATACACCTGCTTTGGGAAGCAGGCCGGTCGTAGCGACATATTCACCGTCTGAAGTACTGACTCCCCATATCGGAGTATAGAAGTTGCGAAATACAAAGCCTTCCGTTGACAGCTTATATAACGTCGGGGTAAGAACCGGATCAATTGCGTATTTTGAAAAGCCCTCGGCTGTAAGAAGGATGAGATTTTTGCCCTCGAACATACCGGTATATTCATTTTTGAGGCTCGGTTCTTTTTGGGAAAAATACGTGTTCATCTGGAGCAAAGTCTCGTTACTTTCATTGGGATCAAATCCAATGTCCATAACATTGGGTTCATAGACAATTACTTCAGGCTCGGTTTCCTCCGGGACTGTTTCAGATGCCGGGGTCGAATCTGTCGTTTCCGTAACCGTAACAGCCACGGTTGTATCGGAGCTTCCCGCAGTTCCGGGGCCGGCTGCAGGCTCGATAATCCGAATATCGCCGACATTAAAATCCAGATCCTCTTCTGTCCGCAGGTTCAGTACGTTGTACTTCACATCAAGGCTCATGGTCGTCATCAGACCAAAGCGGTCGAGCGATTTTTCCTGGACGAAAGAATTCAGGACAAGATAGCGCGGACTTAATGAACCGCTCCTGTCATTAAACGCTGCGCCGGCGGTACCGGCTCCAAAAATTACGGACACTAAAAGAGCAGCAACCGGAACTTTTGCAGAATATTCCAGTTTTCGAATAAGGATACGCTGCAGAGAAAAAAACAGAACAGCAGGCACGAGGAAAAGCAGGACCCGAATGGCGTTGTCCCTGATTTGACCTGTCCATATATCAACGAAACCAAGCGCCTTCTGTGCTCCTCCGATAGAGCGGACAATATATAATGTCTTAAAAATCCGGTAATAAATGAATTGCGAGTTATATATGACGGCAAGCAGTGAAACGATGATGGCCTGGATGACAAACTGCACTCGAGTATTTTTATGGACCATGGAAATCGCCAGCATAAGTGCGCCAAAGGCAACAGAAAATCCGAAAGTGTATGCTGTTATGCGATAGTGTAAAACCCGCGAAAAAAGAAGCTCGTTGTACAGGACGCAGAGCGGAAGAAAAAGAAGCGCTAAAATACGCGGCAGTCTATCCAACAGTCTTTTTTTGTTGTCTTCCATGAAATATGCCCTTCTCTATTTACTGTATTAATTTCTCCATAATACAGCAAATTGAGTTGGAATGTTAGATTTACAGCTGCAGCCAATACTCATTCAAGTAAATAATCAGTCAGTTATGCCCCAGGAATTTTGAATATCCAACACAAACATGATTCCTTTCCCGGCCTCATCAAGATGTGCATCACTGCGTATTGCCTGTGTAACCGCTTCACACTCTTCTGTTTTGGCAAGGATCAGCACAAGTTCTTTCTCGGGCTCAATATCCATATTAAAAAGCCGCGCCGTCTCATATACACCGGCTCCGCGGGCATTGACTATAGTTGCACCATGTGAACCGGCCTTTTCAGCCGCATTAACAACTGACTCAGCCATACCTTTATCTACAATGGCAATGATGGTCTTGTGCATAACAGGAATTCCTCCTTTGTGTTCGTTGCTCGAATCTCGACTGCAGTGCTGCGAACCGAACAAATCTGTAACTGATATAAGAAAGGCCCTTGCATGTGTCGTATGGCCCTTCGTGAACTCGGTGCTTAAAATTTCAAGTGTATGGTCAGCTGTTTCTTCTCCGGCTAACATCAGAATGATTTCTTTGCGCGAGTCATGATAATCCATCCACTCCGCAAAGCGGCTTCTCTCCTTACTTTCACCTAAGATGATCNNCCCGCCGCTGACACCCTGCTGCCGTGCATGCCGCAGGACCCGGCTTCCCTGACCCAAATCAACGATTACCGTCAGCAGCTTCCAGCTATGTAAATCAGAACACTTTTCCATTGTTCAGCAGACCTCCCTTCATCGTTTTTTTACGATATATCAGACCAAGAATTTGTATGGTGATAATCGGAGTCAATGCCACCAGGGAGATTACACCGAAGCCGTCGATCAGTACATTCGCGCTTTCAATTGCATCGGCAGCCCCTTGAGCAAACGCAAGGATAAATGTAGCAGTCATAGGACCTGATGCGACACCGCCCGAGTCAAATGCTATTCCTACAAACAGTTTTGGTCCAATGTGTGACAGGATAATTGAGAGCAGATATCCGGGCAGAAGAACATGCCATAGTTGAAGTTCGGGTATGAGAATACGGATAATTGAAATAGCCACCGACATACCAACACCAATGGATAAGGCTGCCATGACAGCCTTTTTGGGCACGGATCCGCTGGTAACATCCGTAATTTGGTCCGTCAGGACATGTACCGCAGGTTCAGCAAGAACCGTTGTGAAGCCTAGCACAAAACCGATAAGGATCAGAAATCCTTTATTATCAAGTGAGGCTACCCTTGTACCGATTTCCCGTCCAACTTCCATGAAACCGGCATTTGCACCCGTCAGGGTCAGTACCAGCCCCAACCACGCATAAAGAAAGCCCTTAAGCACCCTCTGCAGAACTCTCTTCTTGAACTTTAAGAAAAGAGGCTGTCCAACCAGAAGGATTATTGCAAGGGGAAGAACCGCCAGAAGGATTTCTATGCCTTGTTTGGGAAGCTGGAGAAGAAAGGGCATAAGAAGGGAAGTCGATTTTTCTCCGGTATTTTCTAGTGATGCAATAATAGAATCATTTTTAGAAAATATTTCCATGAAAAGAACTGCCATGATAACACCGGCGGAAGCTATACCGACCAAACCAAAGCTATCTTTTTCAGAAGCCTTTCCATCTTTCTTCATCGATGCAATTCCCAGTGCCATAGCCATAATAAAGGGAACCGTCATGGCACCGGTTGTTGCTCCCGATGAGTCAAATGATATAGCCAGAAACTCCGGAGTAACAAAGAGACTCAAGATAAAAATAGCAGCATAAAGGATCGTCAGCAACTTATAAAGCGGGTAATTATACACGATTCGAATAAGGCCGATCGCCAACAGGAGAGCAATTCCCAGAGATACAACCGCGACCAGGCTCCACTTACCAATCACACCGTTTGTGACCATATCCACTTCTCCGGCGAGGATATGCAGATCCGGTTCTGCCGCAGAAATAAAAAACCCAAGAAAAAGCCCGGCAGTCACAACCACCCAAAGCCTGTTGCTCTGCGTCATTCTTTCACCAAGACGGATTCCAAAGGGAGTGATGCCCTGATTGACTCCAACCAGGAATACGGTGAGTCCAAGTATTATAAAAACCGAACCGGCGAGGAACCGTCCCAGTTTATATGGTTCCAGCGGGATAAGCGTCACGTTCAGCAACAGTACAATTACAACGATTGGCAGCACAGCACGCAGTACTTCTTTGCACTTTTCGGCCCATATACGCATATTTCACCTCCGTACCTTCTGTCACCATGAAAATTCATAAATAACGCAGGGAGGAAACGAGAGGACGATACATGTTCAGACCATTTTCAGGCTGCCGGGATGATCGCTCCTCGTATGCCATAATTGTAACAAAAATTTATGATTACGAAAACCGATGCATACACAAGTCAATACAAAGCTTTATTCAAATATAAAATGATCGGACTTTGTCAGGGCTGCAATATCGATCAAGTACAGCTCTCCCTGCAGCTTTTTCCCCGGATTCGATTCCGGAGTAAGTATCCCTTCATACTGCATTTTTTTAATATTAAAGACGGTAACGAGCTTGCGGCCATTATATACAAGAGCAGCTGCATATGACATGCCGTCTGCTTTCGCCGCCAGGATGGACAGGCCGTCTTCATTCAGTTCGACGGTCGCATCTGTTATAACCGTATGATTGTCGGTAAAGATATCTGAGGCCACAGGAATATACAAATAATTTTCAACCCGAAGTGCGGAATCAGGAATTTGAACCGACGGCTCCCCCCCGATAATTGTGTAGGGAATCATAAAATACGCATCGGGGCTTTGTTCCAGTATGATCTCTTCGTTTATATAGCTGAGGGAATTGATACCGGCATATTCATCGGTCTTCTCCCATAATGCAATATTCCGTTTCAGATTTCCAAAGTCATAATATGAGCTGTAAATTTGCATTTTTTGATTGTATGCATACTGCGGCAGATACTCCGTATTTGATATGGAAAGTTCGTAGAGCTGGTTCTCTTCACAATTCAGGGCAGTGTACAACTGGCTTGGAAGGAAGAACACGACTAGCAGCAGACAGACTGCAATCGTCCTGGTATGGTGCTTATTCTCCAAAACAGCAGACGCAAGCCAAATCATTACGATAAGGAGTCCTTCAACAGCGACATATCCGATTCCTAGAGTGCGGAAATATACGTTACATAACGGGCGAGCATTTTTTTCATGACACCGTCTGCATTATAGGGAGCCAGTGTTGAGTGGCGAGCTGCGGCATACAGGAAAACAAGCCCAATCACAATTGTGAGTCTGAGGATTCCGGCTGCTTTTGCCCGGAAATCCTTTGGCATGCTGTCCCACGACATAATCAGTGCATAGATGATTGGTGCACTAATCATAAACATATACAGCAAATAAAGAACAATCCATTTCATTTCAGGCAAAAAAACATAGCCGACACGGTCAGGTCCGGATGCAACCGAGAATCCAAGTATTTTGCGGAAGACGGACACGGATAAGGGTACGGAATTTCGGTGAACATAATACAAAGCATAGGCAGTAATAAGACTCAGCACGGTGCCTGTATATATAAACATACTTACAAAAACATTACGCATGCCCTTCATTTTATTCTCTTTGCGGTAATAGCCTGCGCCCCAATATATGCATAATAGGGGGGCAAGCGGAAGTGATATGTATTTGGTCGCAAACACGGCGAACAGGATTACACCTGCCAGAATCGAGTTTCTGATAATATGGCTGTCACCGCGGAATCGAAAATGAAAAATGAATATAAGAATAACAAGCGGATAAAACAAATTTTCCGACATGATAAGGGCGGAATGACGAATCGCTACCGGCAGTAATGAGCATATCAGGCCGCATAACACGGCATGCTTTTTGCCGATTTCATCCTTTAGCAGAAAATAGCAGATAAC
This sequence comes from Mageeibacillus sp. UBA5770, assembly GCA_002418705.1. Next base: position 26,727 of record DIEQ01000082.1, read on the forward strand.
CAGCGGCAGCACACTCAGAATAACCTGAATGAAGCCCATGACATCAAGGAAATGATCGCCGAAAATTAAAGCCGGTGTCAGAAGCAGCGGATACAGAAAGGGATACTGGACGGAGGCTATTTTCCCGCCGGAAACCAAGTCCCGGGCGATTTTGATGTATCCATAGGAATCCACGTTCTGAACAGACATTTTGCTGCCAAAGACGATGAATATATGCAGACAAATAATTCCAATAAATGTCAGCCAAAACCGTAAATTGCCGCTGCGTACAATTACAATTCTGTGTTTTTTCAATTCCATCTACATCTACACTTCCAAATATTTTATATATTTGGTTCAATAATAGACTCTTCAAAATAGGTATTCAAGGCATTACTTCTTAATGTAGTATTTGTTCATAATTCTCCGCAGCAGCAGAAATCCGCCGGCAGCGATCAGAGTCACGTAAAGCAAAGGAAATCCGATCTGTGTAACGGATGCTTCGTACGGCAAGGCGCGCAGCGGGAGTATCGCCCAGCGCATTGCCGTGAAAAGTATCCCGTACAGCAGGAATGCGACACCGGGATACAATTTTTTGCGCATATAGAACCACATAACAGGAATCAGAATTATGACGGCCAGCGACAGTTCAAACAATTGTGTCGGATAAACGGCGACGCTTTTTTTGCCGGCAAGCGACAGAAGTGCAAAAAACTTCTCCTGAGATTCCTTCACGGGAAATACGACACCCAGAAAGGATTGAGTTGCTTTGCCGCTGCAGCAGCCGTTGAGGTAGCACCCGACCCTGGCAAGGACGAAAGCAGCTGCTGAAGGCAGCACAAGTGCGTCAAGAAGCGGCCAGGGATCGCGTCCGGCAGCTCTTGTCCATATGATAAAAGCTATAAGTGCACCCAGGACTCCGCCGTAAAGGGAAAAGCCCGCGAAACGCAGGGAAAAGAGCTGCAGTGTCTTGTCATACGCTTCGGGATTAACTATAAAATTTAAAAACCGTGCGCCGGCAAGAAAAGCTGCGGCCATGCAGATAAGGAGCCAAAGCGACCGAAACAGTGACAGCCCTTCCCTTTTCAAGAAGGGAAAAGCTGTCACAAAGCCCGTACATGCTCCGACTGCCGCAAAAAAAGAGTAGGCATGAACATGCAGGCCCAATAGATCGAAGTGAAGGATCGGACACACGTTACTGAACCGTCAGAGGTTTGCTGCCCGCAATCTGGACATCAATATAGAAATCAGACTCAGGTGTCCCTTCTGCCGTCATCCTGAGAGTTCCGTTCAACGTAACAGTCTTTCTGTCGGGGCCATATGCTGCGGCAATCGTACCCGACATAACCTGTCCTTCCAACGCATAATCAAAGGTAAGAGTACCCGTTCCCGGATCATAAACAAAGGGAATCGGTGTAGGTTCTTCAGCTTCTGCAGCATCGGGATCCGGTTCCGCCGAGATCATCTTAAGGATGCCGGCATCCTCTCCTGTCTTTTCAATGACAATCTTCATCGGGTTTACCTGGCCAACCAGGGATTCAAGTATGGCTACCATATCCAGATCGCATCCGATTCCGGCCAGCGGGTTATCCGGATCTTCCGTCACTTCCTCCGCCGGAGGAGTCATCTGGGATTTGAGATTGTCAGAAATAAATACAGTTGTAATTGTCATCGTTCCGTCTGTGTACTCGCCGACCAGCTCATCAAGCGTCGGAAACGGTGCAATCTCAACAGTAACGGTATAATCCGTTTTGCCGCTCGCCTGCAGGCCTGTGACCATAACAAGAAATACTTTCTTATCTCCTGTCGCTTTCTTAAAGTCTTTTAAAGTAACTTCGCCGTCCTTTGCGCGGAAGCCTGCCACCTCCCTGCTCTTGATTGCATAAGCCCTGACATCAGCATTGCCGCCGCTGACTTTAACGATTGGATCTGCTCCGTCCGGCAGAAGCTTGAGTTCCTCTGCGTCAATCGTAATCGCAACCAGCTGTGCTCCATAAGAGGCGACACTTACCGTCGCTTGTCCGAGTGTCGGATTCTCGCCGTTCTCGGCTGCCTCTTTTATTTCATCGGCCGTGGGTACAGCCAGGTCAATTTTAGTTCCCACTTCGGTCATGGATCCTTTGGCAAGGTTACTGTGCAGCGTATAAGGGGTATAATCCCCGACCTCACCTTTGATGAGTGCTGAGTAGAACTCCCCTGCCCATTCGGCAGGATCTCCGGCTACTGCCTTTATTGCAACCGGCCAGTCTACACCTGAGCCTGCAGAAGAATAGGCGGCCTTGATGAAATCTGACGAGGTATTCGTCGCAATATACTCTATCAGCGGCATGCGTGAATAACCGTTGCCCGCTGTATTTTCTTCCGGGAAAACACCTCCGAAAATAAGTTCTTTGTATTGGTTTACAATGGAAGGAATCGCGCCCTTAACCTGAGACTCATAATACGTGGCGGTTGCCTCATCAAACCAGGGGCAGCCATTATCATATGTGACATAGTTGAGCTGAACAAAGTGGAAAAACTCATGCGCGATCAGCGGCTTAACTTCCGTGGCATTATAACCGCCTTCAAAAAACTTCTTATTGATGTTAATCGTACCGTCGGATCCGCCATATCCATAGATATAAGCTGCATCATCATCAAGTGACTTGATGTTGACCACAATCGGCCAGTCCGTGCGCTTTGCGTACAAATAACCTTTCGCAAGATAATCGCTGTATACGGCTTCGAGATCGGTCAGAAGCGCTTCCCTGTCTTTGTAATCAATGAAATATTTAAATGCCTGTGCCGGGAAATAGACCAGGAAATGTCCGCCGTCCGTAAATGTGGTCGAACACCAGAAAATACCTGCCCGGACATGTTCCCTGCTCGGGGTTACCGCAGTCGATGTGCCTTTTGATGAGCCCCTGACATACTTATCCCCGAGAACCTCTGACGGGATAAAAGTCGCCGTAACCGTCGATGCTTCATCATCCATTTCAGCTTCAATATACTGGAAAATTGTCTCCTGGCTTCCGTCATCAAACGTAATGAGCGAACCGATTCCAAGCATTGGTTCGGCTTCCTCATCGAGCTCGGACAGATCCTCTGTATACGGGATGGTTATGGTCACCGGTTCCGTGTATGCCGGATCGATATCCAGATCGTAGAGCTCTGATGCAAGCCCGTCAGGCTTCTCTTCGCTTCCAAGCTCCGAATCAGATATCACCAGCGACACATCCTGAGGAGCATCATTATCTCCAAAATCAAGAATTACGTCTTTATATGACACGGTTCCGTCCTTAAGAGTAACCGCATTATTGCCGTCCTTATCTCCGCTGCCGTTATTTCCGTCAAGCCCGCGCAGGACAAAAAGTGCGCCGGCCGCAACACCGATCACGAGCAGAACGGCAACCGCTATCAGGATGATCAGCGAGGATTTCTTCATTCCCTTATTCTTAGGCCGGTTATTCATCGGTGATGCACCGGGAGCTGCTATCGGCTGCGCTGAAATTACAGCTGAGCCCGGCCGCCCGGGACTTGCTGCAAATACAACCGGTTCAGAGGGCTGTACAGGCAGCGGTTCAATAGGTGAGGGCTGTACAGGCAGCGGCTCGAAAAATGCCGGCTGTATGGGCATGGGTTCGATGGGTGCCGGCTGCTCGGGGAGCTGTCCGGCAGGTGCGGCCTGAAAGACCG
>DIEQ01000082.1:30400-36778 GCA_002418705.1 Mageeibacillus sp. UBA5770
GCCTGAAAAACCGACGGCTCGACAGGCGCAGCCGGCAGCGTCGTCACGCCCGGAAGTACGGATTTCCCGCATCTGATACAGAATTTCGCATCATCATTTAATGTAGCTCCACAGTGTCTGCAAAACATATTCTTCCCCCTTTTTCATCAACGAGAAAACCGGTTCTAGAGCATCCCCCCTTGAGCCGGTTATATTTAATTATTATTCAATTCCTATAAGTATATCCGAGCCTTCGACCTTAACGGGCAAGGTCTTCGCATCATTCACTTTCATTTTGACAAAAGCAATTTTAGCTCCTTGCATATTTTTGCCTGTTTTCACGTTAAAGGCAGAACCGTGCCTCGGACAGATGATCATATCCGATTCGAGTTTTCCGTCATAAAGGGAGCCGCCCATATGCGGACATTTGTTATCGATGGCGTAGAATTCCCCGTCAATATTAACGAGCAGGATTGCTTTCTTATCCAACTGAATTTTCTTTTTGTCACCGGCAGCAAGTTCATTAGTCTGTGCAGCTTTAATAAAATTCATTGTGGCCCTCCCTCGAGCATATTTCATGCAGTAAGTGTTCCCATTTGCTTAAATATACACTTTTTTGAACGAAAAGGAAGCACATGGCGGATGTTTCCGGATGCGGCTCGCGTTTATTGTGAGGGAATTCGGGCAACCTGTCCAGCAGCTTTGCTAAAAAAAGCATCTGTGCTGAATTACTCGTGCTTTTTGAGTAATTTTTCTCTGCTTTTCTGAACAATCTGAATAGCTGCGAAGGCAATGACCGTCCCGATAACCATTCCTGCAAAGACATCCGACGGATAATGAACAAACAGATATAGTCTTGAAAAGGCTATCAGGGCAGCGGCAGCCAGGGCAGCGGCCCCCCACCTGCGATCCGCCATAAAAATAACGGCTGCAGCTGCAAAAGATGACATTGTGTGTCCTGACGGGAAAGAGAAATCAGTCAGCGGCGGTATGAGCAAAGCAACATTTGTATATACATCATAGGGGCGAAGCCTGGCAACCAGCGGTTTGAGCGCAAGATTGCCTATCAGCAGGCAGAGAGTCAGAGCAACTCCCATATTCAGCCCGGTGAGCCTGGTCCTTTTGGGAATCAGAAGCACGAGGGCAATGACAATCCACACGCCGCCGCTGTTACCGAGCCAGGAGACTAGAGGCATAGCGAAATCAAGGAATGTGGCCTGGAGATTATTGTGAATAAAAAATAATATCGAGTCATCTATCTGTTGGAAGGTTAAAAACATATTAGCTCCTTGTTTTGTTCAAAAATGATCGGATTTTTTACATAAAGTATATGTCTATTATAAGCCCCATGTCCATATTCCGGAAAATCTGCCTCTTTATTGCCGTCAAACGATATAATACCGTCCGCTGCAGCGGCATCTGTTGCGTCTATATCTGTGCCTTCCTGAAAATTTGAATCCTTCCAGTCTATACCCTTCAGCAAAAAGATTGTGCCAATGATGGCCCCTATAATAAGAACAGCTGCAAAAGAAGGAATGATGGTAAGCACCATTTTTTTATTTTTTGATAGTTTAATCAGATCAGGTTCCAGCGGAAATGCACTAGGCGTTATCGTGTCATTCATTTGTCCTTTTAAAGGCAAATCGCATGGCGTGTTTACCGGCTGACCACAGTTTTGGCAGAAGTCTTCATCATCCGTCTGCGCAGCGCCGCAATTTCTACAGAACATTTTCTTTCCCCTCTTTCACTGACAGCCATTATTCATTTCTACACTATTGCAATTGCACCCGCAAATGTCTAAAAATAATGAAAACATAAAACGAATATCTCCTCTTCATTTTAATTCCTCCGCGCAAAATATCAAATATATTTTATGAATAACTCTTAAACTTTTCCTATTTTCAGAAAAAAAGAGCCGATATGCAATGCATACCGGCTCCGGGCTCGAGACTCGATGGTCTATTGTCAGGAAGGCATTGTTACCTGGACGGCATTGCCGGGTGCCTTGCCGCCGTCATAGCAGGCAGTGACACTGAACCAGTAAGCCGTACCGGGTGTAAATGCTCCGCCAAAGTCGCCGCCGTTATAGCCGGCGGTATTTCCTACAAAGTAAGATGTGATATTAGGATCCGTAATATAGGTAACATATCCGTCGCCGGGGTAGGCCGGTGAAGCATTGCCGACTGAAGCAACAACCTTATAATACTGGAAGCCTGTTGCATCTGTCGTTTTGCTCCAGGATACATTGACTCCGCCGGCGCCTGCAGAAGCGGAAACCGAGACAGCCGGGCATGTTGCGGCAGGCGGAGGTGTTCCGGGCATTGTTACCTGCACGGCATTACCCGCTATTTTCTGGTCGCCATATACAGCTGTGACGCTGAAGTAGTATGCCTGTCCGGCGGTGAATGTACCGACATCGCCGCCATTGTATCCGGCACCGCAGTTAATCGTACAGCTTGTCCGGTTCAGGTCCGTTATCCACTCGTAATAGCCATTTTCACTGTACATGGGAGTAGAATCGCTTATCGATGCTACCACCTTGTAGCCGACAATACCGGGGCTGCTGATTTTATTCCAGGTTACCGTAACGCTGTTACTGCCTGCCGACGCATTTACGGATGGAGCTTCGTATGTAGGTGCTGCTGATGATCCGGGCATGGTTGCCGCAACGGCATTGCCCGGAATCTTCTGCCATTCTTCGCCATATATGGCGGTGACGCTGAAATAGTATGACTGTCCGCCGGTAAATCTGCCGATGTCACCGCCGTTATATCCGTCGCCGTTAGTAATCGTACTGCTTGTTGTATTGGCATCCGTTGTCCATGCATAATAGCCGTTTTCACTGTAGGAGGGTGTCGAATCGCTGATAGATGCAACAACCTTATATCCTATCAAGTCCGGACTGTCAATTTTGTTCCAATACACGGTAATACTGTTCGTTCCCACACCGACACTGACAACAGGTGCAACTCTTGCGGTGGGAGGAGCTGTCTCTTTAACTGTTTCTTTGGGAGTCGGGGCTGCTGTTGATTCAGCAGGGGCAGCCGTTGGCTCGAGGGTCGGTGCAGCCGTCGGGGCATCGGTTATCTCTGCAGGCTCGGAAGCCTCAGTTGCTTCTGTTGCCTGCGTTGCTTCTGTTGCTTCTGTCGCTTCCGTTGCTTCCGTTTCAGCCGGAAGGCTGTCACGTGTCTGCTGGGGATCAAATCCCAAACTGCTGAAAACATTTTTAAATAACTGTCCGTCTGAAGCATAATTTGCTGCCAGGGTAACGGATGTAGTAACCAGGATGACTCCCACGACGGTCGCGAGTACAAGCCGGCTTCTGGGAATAGCCCTTTTTTGCTCTTTTTTCATCATATTTACTAAGCCTGCCTTAAAACTATCAGTCAGTTTCATATCCTCCAACGCCTCCTTATATTTTGAATCAAACATCTTCGAATACCTCCTTCAGATCTCTTTTCATCTTCTCCCGGCCACGCGAAAGCTGCGACCGAACAGTATGATTCGAACGTCCGAGGCATTTTGCAATCTCATCGGTAGACAAATCATGGTAATAAAAAAGATGAATTACGATCCGGTATTTTTCCGGCAGACGAAAAACAGCTTTAAGGATGTCATTCGTCTCGCTTATTTCCTGCGGTGCCACTGCGAGATCCTCTGCTTCACCCGATTCCTCGAGGCTTGCATTGTGTCTCTTCCACGCGGATGAAAACAGGCTCTTACCTTCATTAACGGTAACTTTTATGAGCCAGGCTTTCACGTGTTCTTCAGATTCCAGCCTTTCTATGTTTTTGACCAGCTTCAAAAAAACCTGCTGCACGATGTCTTGGGCATCGTGGGGATTTTTGACTCTCGTCAAAGCAAGTCGATAGACCATGTCGCCGTAGGTCTCTACCAGATACGTCAAGTATTCGTTTTGATCTTGCAACCTTGCGGTCTCCTCTCGAATGTGTGAAGGTCCCTTCACTAGTAATACTTCGCAGCATAGGAAAATGATGCATGTTTTTGAAGAAATTATGAAAAATAATGAAAAAACGATGAAGTGCTGCACATTTTGCAGACTTTAATCGTTCACAAAGTACCCGTCATCGTTCCAAAGCAAAACACAGATACAAAAAAACATAATCCGCGGGCTCCTGAAAAAGACAAATGAATGAAAATTTTCAGGGGACCACACGGATTATGTCAAAAAAATAATACAGGAAAAGAATAAAATATAAAAGATATGTTCTAAGAATAAAATATAATTGTAATTTTTCACCGAGGGGGATGGAAGCCAAGTCTATCCCTGCGAATACGGATGGAACCGCCGTGTCGCATCAACAGCAATTTTCCATCCTTCATAAAGCCGTTCCCTCTTCGTATTTTCCATCGAGGGTTCAAAAACGCGGTCTACAAGGCAATTCTGAGCGATGTGTTCCCTGCATGTCCAGAAACCAACCGCAAGGCCGGCCATGTATGCGGCTCCGAGAGCTGTCGTCTCAACAATAACCGGGCGTACAACCGGAACATTTAAGATGTCGCTCTGAAACTGCATGAGAAGATTATTTGCAACAGCTCCGCCGTCAACCTTTAGGCCCTTGAGCTCAATTCCGCTGTCATTTGACATCGCGATGGCAAGGTCTTTGGTCTGGTATGCGATCGATTCGAGTGTCGCCCTGGTAATAACCGACCTGTTGGTACCATGGGTAATGCCGAAGATCGCACCTTTTGCCTTATCATCCCAGTAGGGTGCGCCGAGTCCGACAAAGGCCGGGACTACATATACGCCTCCGCAGTCCGCCGACTGTTCTGCGACCGCCTCACTCTCGGATGACGTATGAATCAGGCCTAATCCGTCACGCAGCCATTGTATCGCGCTCCCGGCTACAAAAACGCTGCCCTCCAGTGCATACTCAACGCGTCCGTCGATGCCCCAGGCAATCGTTGTCAGCAGGCCGCTCTTCGAGTGTATCGGCTTCGTACCGGTATTCATCAGCATGAAGCAGCCAGTGCCATACGTGTTTTTTGCAAGACCCGGCTCAAAGCAGGCCTGCCCGAAAAGCGCCGCCTGCTGGTCTCCGGCCACTCCGGCAATCGGTATTTCCCTCCCGAAGAAATTATGCGGTTCCGTCCTCCCGAATGAACCGGACGAAGACCGGACCTCCGGAAGCATATTTTCAGGCACATCGAGAATGGACAGCAGCTCTTTGTCCCAGGACAATTCGTAGATGTTATAGAGCATCGTGCGCGAGGCGTTGGAGTAATCTGTTGCATGTACTTTTCCGCCGGTAAGCTTCCAGATCAGCCACGTATCCACAGTGCCGAAGAATAGGTCGCCGGCATCCGCCTTGGCGCGTGCGCCGTCAACATGATCAAGTATCCATCTGATTTTACTGCCCGAAAAATACGGGTCAATCACAAGGCCGGTCTTGTCCCGTATTGTTTTCTCATGACCTTCGTCTTTTATGCGATCGCAGATCTGTGCAGTCTGTCTGGACTGCCATACAATCGCGTGATAGATCGGCAGTCCGGTAACTTTATCCCAGACAATCGCCGTTTCGCGCTGGTTGGTAATTCCGATGCCTGCGATCTGATCCGGCTGGAGTCCTGAAGCACTCAGTGCCTCAGCCATGACGCCGAGGACGCTGAGCCAGATCTCCATCGCATCCTGTTCTACCCATCCTGACTGCGGGAAATACTGCCTGATTTCTTTTCGGGCACTCGCGATGATATTCGATTTGTGGTCGAAAATAATCGCCCTGCTGCTTGTCGTACCCTGGTCAACTGATAAAATGTATTTCTCCATATGTCCGGATCCTCCCGTTCTTATTTGGCCGACTCATCCACGGATCGGCTTGCGACTATATCCACGCCAAGACCGCAGACATTCCCGATAAGGATGCTGCCTATCCTGACCGGTGCATGCACCGTAATTTTATTGATTTCACGCATCACGTCCTGCATTTTACCTTTGGGGATATTCCCCGATGTGATAACTGGAAGGCGGCGGTAGAAAGCCCCCTCAAGCCTTACGGTACTGGTCAGCACCCTGGTCGGGGACGTCATCTCCTGGTGCGCATATTCATATCCTCTTCTGCACGAGTTGCCGGCAATGGATATCACCCGGCCGTCTTCATCGAGGCGGACCGTCATATGACAGCTGAGAGGGCATACGATGCAGTCCATTTCTTCGACTGTGCCAGACCTGTCTTGCTGCGATGCAATCCGGGCCGCCGGATCAGGTTCTGACCCTGTTCCGGGCTGCGCGTCCGGTTTGGGCTGCGCGGCCGGTTCGGGCTGTACTGCCGGTGTGCCGCAGGCAATTTCAAAACGCAGGCTATTCTTCACATCGGCAATTTCCGCTCGGCTGATTACAATTTTTTCCATTTCGGCCGGAGCCAGATGTCCCCGGGATAG
>DIEQ01000108.1:0-23753 GCA_002418705.1 Mageeibacillus sp. UBA5770
AGACGTATATGAGTTCATCAAAGAAATGAAAACAGCCGGAATCATTAAGGAAGATAAGGAGCGCAGCGTTATTGAGATCGCAGTTCCGATGGGAGTGGTTATCGGGATCATACCCACAACGAATCCGACATCGACACTCCTTTACAAAGCGATAATAGCTCTTAAATCACGCAATGCAATCGTGTTCTCCCCGCACCCCAGAGCAACCAAATGCTGTATGGAAGCTGCCATGCTGATAGAAAAAGCTGCGGTAGCGGCGGGTGCACCCAAAGGTCTGATAAATTGTCTCTCAATCAGTACAAAAGAAGCGACAGATCAACTAATGAAGCATAAATATGCTGCCGTCATACTGGCAACCGGCGGTTCTGCTATGGTTAAGGCTGCCTATAGTTCAGGAACACCCGCTTTGGGTGTGGGACCCGGCAATGTACCTGCTTTTATAGAAAGATCAGCAGATATAGCGGATGCCGTGCAGAAAATTATAATGAGCAAAACATTTGATAATGGAACAATCTGCGCTTCGGAACAAGCAATAGTAACAGAATTGATAATCGCTGAAAAAGTTATCGCAGAACTGAAGAAACAAGGAGCATATCTGGTAACCGGAACGGAATTAGACGCTCTGGAGAGGACAGTGATGATGCCCAACGGAGGCGTAAATCCCAAAGTTGTCGGCCAGAGCCCCCGTACAATTGCAGACCTTGCCGGAATTACAATACCCGCCGGAACCAAGGTCATTATGGCACGGATGAACGGCGTCGGTAAGGAGTATCCTCTTTCAGCCGAAAAATTGTGCCCGGTACTTGCCCTCTATATTGAAAAGGACTGGAAAAAGGCCTGTGAAAGATGCTGCGAGCTTCTTTCATATGGAGGATTGGGACACAGCCTGGTTATCCATTCGCAAAATGATGCGGTAATCAGGGAGTTTGCCATGAAGAAGCCCGTCTTTCGTATATTGGTCAACACCCCTTCTTCCTTTGGCGCAATAGGCTATTCGACAGGATTGGCTCCGGCACTGACTTTGGGGTGCGGAACCTGGGGCGGAAGCATAACATCAGACAACGTTACACCGCTGCACCTCATCAATATTAAGAGGCTTGCTTATCACCTGGAAAAGAAATCAAGATCAGCAGATACGAAACAGACAAACTACTGCTACACAAGGGCAGAAATTCTCAAAGCGATGGAACATCGAATCAGAAAATAGTATCAGCACCGGTTACAAAAAAAGGAGGCAGGAAGTATGAGCGAAGCAATTGGAATGATCGAGACAAAAGGACTGGTTGGAGCAATAGAAGCGGCAGACGCAATGGTTAAGGCAGCCAATGTTCAGTTGATTGGTAAGGAAATTGTCGGAGGCGGCTATGTAATGGTTATCGTGCGCGGCGATGTCGGGGCTGTAAAAGCGGCAACGGATGCAGGAGCTGCAGCGGCAGCCAGAGTCGGTGAAATCAAATCAGTTCACGTAATACCTCGTCCACATGCAGACGTTGTGTCGATTTTGCCCAAATACAATACGCCCAAACCTGATCCGAAGGCAACTCCAAAATAGACCGAAGGCAACCGCAAAATAAACTGCAAAATAAACTGCAAAATGAACCGCAGAATAAACTGCAAATAATCCGCAATCAAATGGAGGAAATTGAAATGGAAGATGCATTAGGGATGATCGAGACAAGAGGATTAATCGCTGCCATAGAAGCGGCTGATGCGATGGTAAAAGCTGCCAATGTCAAATTGATTGGCAAGGAAATGATCGGTGCCGCCTATGTGACAGTCCTCGTAAGAGGTGACGTTGGTGCGGTTAAAGCTGCAGTAGATGCAGGTGCTGCAGCCGCAGCAAGAGTTGGTGAAGTTAAGTCGGTACACGTCATTCCCCGTCCGCATGCAGAAGTAGAGTATATTCTGCCTAAATAACAGGAAGCCTGAACGGGCACATTAATGAATACATGATGGAGGAAATATATGGAAAACGCATTGGGAATGGTTGAAACAATCGGAGAAGTCGGTGCAATTGAAGCGGCAGATGCCATGGTGAAGGCTGCGAATGTTAGGCTGATCGGCAAAGAAAAAATCGGAAGCGGATACGTGACTGTTATGGTGCGCGGTGATGTTGGTGCTGTAAAGGCTGCAGTGGATGCAGGGGCAGCAGCAGCAGCAAGAGTCGGTGAACTCAAATCGGTACATGTCATTCCCCGTCCGCATGCTGATGTGGAAGCAATTCTTCCCAAGTTATAATTGATCATGTGGAAATGAGGCGGTGATAGTGGTGGAAATGGAGATATTGAGTCAAATCATATCAGAAGCAGTAAGAAGAATTATTGCCGACTCAATGCCGGCGCTGCATCCCAATCCAATAAATATCGGTGTATCCAACAGACATATACATCTTTCGGCTGGGGATCTGGAGCATCTGTTCGGTAAGGGACATGCCATAAATTGCATGAAAGATCTGTCGCAGCCAGGACAATGCGCTGCAGCAGAGACCGTTATCATAGCCGGACCCAAGGGATGCATAGAGAATGTCAGAGTGTTGGGACCGGTAAGGATGCAGACGCAGATCGAAGTTTCTCAGACTGATACATACCGGCTCGGCATCAAAGCACCTGTCAGGGAATCGGGAAATCTTGAGAGTTCAGGACAGGTTACAGTCATTGGACCCAATGGTTCCCTGCATCTAAGTGAAGGGCTGATTGTGGCACAAAGACATATACACATGACGCCTGACGATGCGAAGACGTACGGGGTTACTAATTCACAATCGGTTCAAGTCAAGGTTGAGGGTGCACGAGGAATTATTTTTGACAATGTAGTGGTAAGAGTCAGTAATAGTTTTGCCCTGGAATACCACATAGATATTGACGAAGCCAATTGCGCTGGGATAAAGCAGGGTGACAAGGCGTATCTGATGAAAGGCATGACTTTGATAGACACGCATGTATGTGAGAACGAAAAATGCAGTGAAAAATGCAGTGGACAATGCAGTGGACAGTGCAATGGAAAATGCACAGGAAAATGCAAAGAAAAAGTCACAGATATATTCACAGCAAACGTAGTATCTCAGATAACGGAAGAACCGGATAAGCTGGTTACGGAAGAAACTGTGCGGAATGCATGGAAGAAAAACGCAACATTATCAATTGGAAAAGGTGTTATTTGTACACCTTTAGCCAGAGATGCGATCAATGAACTGGGAATGAAAGTCATTTGGAAGTGAGCCGGAGCAAATGAACGGAGCGTCTTCCATATGACTGCTGATAAAAGCCCGGGGGGTGAATGAATGGCCATGGTAATAGCACAGACAGAAATAATGAAATACCAGGGAAAAGAAAAAGCTGTCTTTCCCACAGGAACAGTTGTGACCCCATCCGCAAAGGATTGGGCCAGAGAGAACAGAATCGAGATTGTCTTTGAAGCGTGTCCGGGAGAAGTACGTACTTCGGATGTATCCGGGTCTGACAGCGAAGGCAAATTGAATTTATTGAACAGAGTAATCGAAGCATTGGAAAAAAATAATGAAAAACAAGGCCGGACTTTGGGAAAAGAAGAGTTCTCCCAGGCTGTTGCCAAAGCTCTTGAAAAGTTGGGCTGCAGGGTCACAGATTGAGCCTGCGTTTTTATAGGAGGTATCTGTATGGATCTGAATTTGAAAGGGAAGACCGCAATTGTTACCGGCGGAGGAGGAGGCTTAGGTGCCGGAATCTCAGAGATTTTGGCGCAGGAAGGTGTCAATGTAGTCGTCAATTATTTATTTGATGAAGAAAACGTCTTCAAATTTGTTGATTATTTGAATGCAAAATATGAAGCCCGGGCTATAGCGATGCAGGGAGATATAAGCGTAGGATCTGATATTGACAATATTATTAAGAACGCAAGCTGCATATATGGAAGCTTGGACATACTTGTAAATAATGCAGGAATATGGCCCACAACCCCGCTTGCGGAAATGAAGGACGAGGAATGGGAGAGAGTTATCAGGATCAATTTGAATGGTCCGTACTTTTTCAGTAAAAGATTTGTTGATTATCTCCTGCGTGCGGGAAAAACGGGGAACATTGTTAATGTAACATCCAAGTCCGGATTTGCGGTGAACTCGGCAGGACATGCTCATTATGCGTCCTCTAAGGGAGGCATCAATCTTATGACAAAGTCTTTTGCCAGAGAGTATTCGGATAAAGGCATTATTGTAAATGCAATTATACCGGGTATGGTCAGGACACCCCTTAACATTAAGACCCTGTCTGATCCGGAAATGGAAAAGAAATATCTGGAGAGAATTCCTGTCGGGAAAATGTCAGACCCCAAAGATATTGGAGCGATGGTAGCTTTTCTCGTATCGGATAAATCATATATTACAGCGGGATCACTCATTGACGTGACAGGCGGAATGCTTATATAACCTAATTTACGGGAGATGGCATTGTGCTGCTTTCGTACACAAAAGTGACTGCGTAAATCTGTTGATAACGCTGCCTGAAAGAACCTATCCAAGTGATTGTACCGTTATAGAAATTCCGGTTGATGAGCAAATTGAAGTGATTGACTGAATCAGAAGGTGGCTCTAATGGATATAAGCAGTGCAAACCTGGAAAAAATAACAAATGATATCATCCGCGAAATTTTGAAAGAGAGAAACCCCGAAGCCGGGTTTGATAAAGTACTAGCTTCAGCAATGGAGCACTCTATGATTAGACCGGATGCTACCCCTGCGATGGTGAAGCAATTCTGCGAAGAAGCCGTTACTTATCATTTTCGAAATGTTTCATTATCGCCATGCTTTGTGGCGTTAGCTCAAAAATATCTGGCAGGATCCGGCGTAAGAGTATCAACGGCCGTAGGGTTTCCTATGGGAATTGCAACAAATAGGATGAAAGTTGCCGAAACCCTTGAAGCCATCGAAAATGGAGCGACGGAAATCGACCTCCCGATAAATATCGGAATGGTTAAAGCCGGAGAGTTTAAAACGATCAAAGAGGACATTGAAGCGGTTGTCCGTGCTTCCAATAAGAGGGCTTTAATCAAGGCCGTTGTTGATTTAGGTGCATTATCTGCTGAGGAAATTATCAGAATTTCCCTTTTGGCCAAACTGGCTGGTGCAGATTTTCTTAAAGTTGCAGCCGGATCAAAGCCAGGTGGTGTGACCGCTGAAGATATAAAATTAATAAGAATGGCTGTGGGACCTGTGATTGGATTAAAAGCAGACGGTGGAATAAAGGATTACAAGTCTGCCAAGGTAATTATAGAAGCGGGTGCTACAACAATTGGGGCAAGCGGATCTATAAAAATTGTGACAGGCTGCTAATAGACAAAGAGTCAGAGTGTTTTTTCAAAACCATGTCTCAGTCACACGAAAAAAAGTACAGCAAGCATCCGAGCTCAATCAGACAAACGCAATAAGTATGAGGGCGGTTAGTGGAATTACCTGATTTGAGATGATATAATAACGACAATCTTTCTAACTGATCACTGCATACCATATGTTTTGCCAGTTCCTCCTATAAAATAATCAGATTATTCTAGAATCAGAATTTAAAAAATCAATTTGATAAGACGACAATTATGGGAGTAAAGAATGGATGATATAAATTTAACGCTGCAGCAGCGTACCAAGCTTAAAACAGAAGCAGTAGACCTTTACTATGGTGACTTTCAGGCTTTGAGGAATGTTACTCTGGATATCCGTGAATGTGCTATTACTGCCATGATTGGTCCGTCAGGCTGCGGCAAATCCACTCTTCTGCGTATATTTAACAGGATGAATGACATGATACCGTCCGTAAGGGTGGAAGGAAAGGTCCTGCTCTCCGGCACTTCTATATATGACAAGGGTGTTGATGTTGTTGAACTGAGAAAAAGGGTGGGAATGGTTTTTCAGAGGCCCAATCCCTTTCCAATGAATGTATATGATAATATTGCGATTGGTCCGCGGCATTATGGAATAAAACGTGAGGCTGAACTTTCCGGAATCGTGGAGCGGTGTTTGCGGGAAGTCGCACTATGGGATGAGCTTAAGGATACGCTTAAGCAATCTGCCCTTGAGCTGTCTGCGGGTCAGCAGCAGCTTCTGTGTATTGCCCGTGCTCTGGCTGCGGAGCCGGAGGTCATCTTAATGGACGAATCATGCAGCGCACTTGATCCGGAATCAACGCTTAAAATTGAGGAATTAATGCGCGAACTTGCCAACAAATACACAATCGTTATTGTTACTCACAACATGGAACAGGCAGCACGAGTATCCGACATGACTGCATTTATGATGATGGAGCAAGATAAGGCCGGCGTATTGGTTGAATATGCTCCGACCGACCAGATTTTTGCCAATCCTAAAGACAAACGAACAGAGGACTATATTTCAGGCCGGTTCGGATAACGATTATCAAGGGGGTGTCAAAATGGAAATGAGAAGCATGTATCACAAGAAACTCAGGGAAATTCAAGATGATGTTCTAGTTATGGGCGGCATGGTTGGAGAAGCTATTCTCGGTTCAGTAGAAGCTCTGAAAAATCGCGATTTGGATCTGGCTCAGCGGATTGTCGAGGGTGATCAGAAAGTAAATAACTTGCGCTTTGCAATAGAGGAAAGATGCATTCAGCTGATTGTTACGCAGCAGCCCATCGCAAATGAACTTCGTATCATTATTGCAGTTCTCAATATAATCACGGAGATGGAACGTATTGGTGACTATGCAGGTGGAATAGCAAAAATTGCAATTATGATCGGAGATGAACCGCCGGTCAAACCATTGATTGACATTCCCACAATGGCAGATAAGGCAGTAGATATGCTTCGCCGGAGTTTGGATGCTTTCCTCAATAAGGATGCTGAAGCTGCCAGGCAAATTTGTGACGAAGATGACGTAGTTGACAATCTATATGACCAGATTTATCTCGAGCTTGTAGGGTTAATGACGAAAGATCCCACAATCGTTTCCAGAGCAACCCGGCTTATATGGGTAGCGCACGACCTCGAGCGCAGTGCTGACAGGGTAACGAATATCTGTGAACGTGTAATTTTTGTTATTACCGGAAAAATGGAGGAAATGTAAGCGTTAAATGCTTGATCAAGCTGATGCTTCGTTTCAATGTGAAGAATATGAAAATAGCGAGATCCGTTTGCAGACCTGATAGACAAATCATCTCGGCCGTGTCTTTATTGATATTGCTTCTTTCTGTGAGTCTGGGAACTGCCTGCAGCAACTTAAATAATGCAGGTATTATTGTTGCCGGTTCAACTTCCGTGCAGCCATATGCAGAAGTCCTGGCTGAAGAGTATATGATTTTACATCCTGATATCGTGATTGATATACAGGGCGGCGGATCTTCCGCCGGTATTATGGCGGCGCAGACCGGAACATCTAGTTTTGGAATGTCATCCCGTGTATTAAAGGACGAAGAGAAGAGCCTGTGGTATGTGGAAATTGCCAGAGACGGCTTGGCTATCATTATAAATCCGGAAAATCCGATTCGAAACCTGACTTTAGATCAGATCAGTGACATCTATTCAGCTAAAATCAGCGAATGGAGTCAACTGGGTGGTACAAAAGCAAAGATTCATATAATAACTCGTGAAGATGGCTCAGGAACAAGGGATGCCTTTGTGAATCTGGTAATGGGCGAATCAAGCATAACCCCCAAAGCTATTGTACAGGACTCCAATGGAGCCGTGCGGCAATTAGTGGCAGACGACCCGAATGCTATTGGATTCGTCTCGCTGGGTCTTGTTGACGACACGGTGAAAGCACTGGAATTGGATGGTGTCGCTGCAACCCGGGAAAATGTCCTGAATGGCAGTTATGGTCTGTCAAGGCCATTTTTGTTTGTTTCTCAAGAGGAACCTGCGGGGCCGGCTAAGCAATTTCTGGATTTCGTTTTATCTGCAGAGGGACAGCAGTTACTTATGAATGAGGGACTAATTTCCCCGTTGGAAGGTGCAGGAACATGAAGATTAATAAGGAAAAAATATCCGGGGCCATTTTTCTCCTGATTGCCCTTTCGGCGCTTTCCGTGCTGGCTCTTATTACAGTATTTATATTTATAAAAGGTGTCCCTATTATTTCCAAGGTTGGATTTTTCAACTTCGTTTTTGGAATGGTTTGGGATCCCAGTAATGGCGCTTTCGGTATTTTCCCGATGATTATCGGTTCTGTCACGGTTACTCTGGGAGCTGCAATACTGGGTGTTCCCGTTGCTATCAGCTGCAGCATTTTTCTGTCCGAGTTTGCCCCGGCGGTACTTAGTAATATAGTCAGACCCGCTATCCAGTTACTGGCTGCTATACCTTCCGTGGTATACGGCTTCTGGGGACTGTTATTTGTTGTACCTGCTATACGGAATTACCTGGGGGGACCCGGATTAAGCATACTGGCCGGTTCGATCATACTTGCCATCATGATCTTGCCGACGATCATCAGCATTGCTGAAGTCTCCCTTCTGTCGCTGCCCCGTCAATATAAAGAAGGGGCTTATGCACTTGGGCTGACACAATGGCAGACGATCCATTCCGTATTGCTGCCAGCAGCAAAGTCGGGAATTGTTGCCGCCATAATCCTGGGTATTGGCCGGGCAATCGGTGAAACAATGGCCGTCATCATGGTTCTTGGCAATGCTGTCGCCATCCCTGAATCGATTCTTGATCCTGCGAGGACCCTGACCACCAATATTGGCATTGAGATGGGATATGCATCCGGTGAACACCAACAGGCACTATTTGCTACAGGTATTGTTCTGTTAGTTATTGTCATGATTTTGAATGCTTTTGCACAATATGTTACACGAAAAAAATGAGGTAACTATGAAAAATAATTCGAAAACAGCCCAGATAGTAGCTAAAACATTGATTTGGGCATCCGCCCTTTTTGTCATTGTGATTCTTCTGGCAATCATTATTTTTATCCTGATAAAAGGGGTGCCTGAAATCAGCTGGCAATTTCTAACTGAGATTCCGCGAAATATGGGTCGTTCAGGCGGTATCTCATCTACCATTGTCGGTACATTATTGGTGACCGCAGTAGCTGTTATTATTGCTACCCCATTCGGAGTAGGGACAGCTTTCTACCTCACAGAGTTCACCAGAGAGGGCAAGGTAACTCGAATCATCCGCTTTAGTGCTGAGTCGCTGTCGGGGATTCCCTCAATTGTTTATGGACTTTTTGGTTTTATTTTCTTTGTCATGTATCTTAAGCTGGGGTGGTCCATTTTGTCCGGCGGTCTTACACTTGCTGTTATGATTCTCCCAACTATCATCCGCACATCAGAAGAAGCAATCCGGACCGTATCTTACCAATATCGCGAGGTCAGCTTCTCCCTGGGCGGCACTAAATGGCAGACGATAACAAGGGCAGTATTTCCATCCGCAATCAGGGGGATCGCGGTTGGCGTTATTTTGGGTATCGGGCGATGTGTGGCAGAGACTGCTGCTGTTATCCTGACAGCCGGAACAGCCCTGCGTATGCCTGTATCCATCTTTTCACCCACCCGTACCATGGCCGAACATTTTTATATATTGGCTCGGGAAGGTATATCGATGGAGAAAGCCTATGGAACAGCCGCCCTGTTAATCCTTATTATTTTCATTATTAATGTTGTTGCCAACATGTTAATTAATAAATTCGTAGCCAAAGGCCGTTAAGAGGTGGAAGATGAGCCCGCAATCTAAAATTATTATCAAGGATTTAAACTTCTTCTATCATAAAAAGCAGGTTATTCGAAATTTTAGTCTGGAAATTCCCGCAAATGAGATCCTGGCTGTCTTTGGCCCGGCTAACAGCGGTACAACAACGCTGCTCCGCACGCTGAACCGGCTGTGTGATCTGATTCCGGGAACACGTATGGAGGGTGAGATTCTTCTGGATGGAAAGAACATCTTTGCACCGGATATAAGTGTAACAGACCTGCGCCGCAAGGTAGGGATGGTCTTTGATGTGCCGACTCCTCTGCCTATGTCAATCTTTGATAATATTGCCTATGGACCCCGGCTGGGCGGTAATAAATCCAAGGCTTCTCTGACAGACAGTGTAGAAAAAGCTTTGCGTATGGCTGCTCTCTGGGATGAAGTTAAGGACAGGCTGCACTCTCCGGCAATGCGGTTATCCGGTGGGCAGCAGCAACGCCTGTGCATAGCGCGAGTCCTGGCCCTCGAACCGGAAGTAATTCTCCTGGACCGACCGTGCTCAGCACTTGACCCTGTATCAACAGCCAAAATTGAAGAATCCCTTAAGCAGCTTAAGGATCAGTTTACAATAATCATAACACCCCATAACGTTCAACAGGCAGGACGCATAGCCGACCGTGTTGCATTCATGTTAATGGGGAATCTTATTGAACAAGGCATTACGGGAGAAGTTTTTGAAAATCCTAAAGATAAGCGAACGAACGATTACATTACAGGAAGATTTGGCTGATCAAATCAGCACATATGAAAGCGGGTGTTTTTATGAAGAGTTATAAGGATAAGTACTTACTGGTTGGCGCTGATTTTGCAGGGTTTCCGCTGAAAGAAGCTGTTGTCAGCTATCTTAAAGGCAAGGGCTGGAAGATAACAGATATCGGAGTCAGGTCCGCGGATGAAGAGAATCCGGAAATGTTTCACAGAATTGGTTTGAAAGTCGGCGCAAAAATAACGGAAAAAGAATTTGACAGAGCAATGATTTTCTGCGGAACCGGCATGGGAATTCATATCGCGGCGAGCAAATGTCCTAGTGTGCATGCAGGCGTTGTAGAAAGTGTTCCCGCAGCGCTGCGTGCAATTACCGGAAACGGCGTGAATGTCCTGGCAATGGGTGCTTTCTATGTAGCCCCGCAGATGGGAAAAGACATTGCAGATGCTTTTTTATATAACGAATTAGGCAGCGGTTATGAGTGGTGGCCCAATTTCTACGAGTTTCATAAACTTGCATGCGATGAACTGGATGCTTTTGATTATAAAGAATTCAAGAAAAACGGCTTTGAAGTAAGCAGATTGGGAGATGTTGACATTGCGTTGATGGATAAGCCTGAATGACCGATTTTTGCATAAGAGAAGTCAAGATTTGAATTGGCGGGGTGAAATAATGAGTCAGTTCTGTTCACAATGCGGTAATAAAATCCCTGACTCGAGCAATTTTTGCAGACGCTGCGGCGCAAGAGTCGAACCACTGCAGCCTTCCGGCCTCCCTATAAATCAGGCAACGCCGACTTATAGCCAGCAAACGGTTTATAATCAACCGCCGGCTTTCAGTAATCTGGCTGGTCAGCAGCCTAAGACAAAAGCAAAGCACCGGACTGCCGGGATTATTGCCATCATCGCATCAGGGTTGGCTGTTATTTTGCTGTTTGAACTTGTGATCGGCCCGATGCTTTACAATATGAAATTCAACTCCGGGGGTGCCGATAATTCCGTCGCAAGTATTGACAGCGTTACAGGTCAGCCGTATGCGGGCCGGGCTGTCACCATAAGCGGTGAGGGCTTTGGCTATTATGATCCCCAAAACTGCCGGGTGTCCATTGACGGTAAAGATACGCCTGTCATCCGATGGAGTGAAAATACGGTCACGGTTATTGTGCCGTCAGGAATCACGGCGGGCCAAAAGGAAGTGGTACTTTCAAATCCGCTCACGTTTAATGAAAAAAGCGTCAAGACAGAGTTTTTGGAGCATAAGAAAACCGAGCTTGAAAGCGTGACTCTGTCCCCGTCAAAAGAGAACCGGATCGAGGGGGACGGCTTTACGCTCATCGTTCCCGCCGGCAGCATAGCAGAGAAGACAAAGATTGTCATCAGCAAATACGAAGCGCCATCCATTGACGACAGCCCGTACTACACGGTAACCGACGAGTATGAGATTACCGGGCCTGACGGAGAACACGTATTTTTTGACCAGCCCGTCTTCTTCAGCGTGGATGTCGAGGACGAAGAGGAGGTATTACAGACTTCCTACCAGATTTTTGATGAATACGCGGGCCTTTGGGTTAAGGCAGAAACGGTATATGTGGAAGAGGAGGGAAAGCTGTATCTGGCGACCACCCATTTCAGCGGTTTCCGTAAATTTGTCAGCGTTATATATCAGGGCGCCAAGAAAATTGTGGACGAGAAAATTGATTCTGAGATCAAAAAAATTGAGTATGTATATGAAAAAGCAAAATCTGCAAAAAATACCGTTGTCAAGCTGACCGAGGAAGCCTATGTTGCTATAAAAGATGTGACGACGGAAGAATTTGTCGGCGTGAGCGACGCCGATCAATACGTCATCATTTATTACAGGGTGTCAGACGCGAAAAATGACGCCTCCATCCCGGATACGGCAAGAGAGATGGCAGCGGCCTTTTCCACCGCTTACATAGAATACAGAGACCTTTTCGGCGAAGATAATGTGCCGCCCGTGAGCCGCACCGTATATGTGCATTGGAAGGATGCCGAGGTCACAAGACCCGACCCGATCCGCGTCTACATAGACCCCCGCTTCACCGGAGCTATCGCCAAAACGGCGACGACCGGCAATATCATTATGCCTTCAAAATATCGGGAAGGGGATCTGGCCTCTACCTGCGCCCACGAGCTTTTCCATGCCGTGCAGTACCACCAGCTTGGAATAAAGCAGCTCTATATGGGCACCACCAGACTGAAAGACCTGGCTGACAACCAATATACCGGGAACACCACCGAGGTTTACCGCCTCTTTGCCAACAATATGTGGTTTTTTGAGGCATCCGCCGAGTATGCCGGGCGGTTTATCGGAACAAGGGAAGGAATCGACGCGCCGATTCACAGCAGCATAGTCGCCTCCAAGCCATACTTTGCGTATAACGGCTACCACGATTATGGCGTATCCTCATTTTTGGATTATATTCTGGCCACCCGGCAGCCTGACGCCGACGAACGCGGGGACGCCTTCAAGGAGATGTGGAATACCGTCACCGGCAATTACAGCATGCTTTCCAGCGTCAATGTCGCATTTGACGGATATGTGCAGGATAAACTGGGCGAATCGGCTGATAAAGCGTATCTGAATTTCTGGCGGGAGGCCTTTACGCGCTCCTATATGCCGCCTATAAAAAACATAGCGGGCGGCCTGGTCGATGTGAATACTCTGAATGCCCTGAAAAAATCTTCCTCCATGATAATCAATGAATACGGCGTCGGAATCATCCGGTATAACTTCGAGCCCAAATATATGCGCGCTGACGAAACTGCACTTACGCGATCTTTCTGGTTTGAAGCATCGCCCGCAACGCTTCGCGGTGATATATACCGTCTCGACGGACTTGAGATGTCCGACCGCGTATTGGATGACCCTTTTGAAGGAACTGTGAACTATACCGGAAAAGGCCTTCGGGACGTGCTTGTTCCCTATCATACGGGCGACACATTCGGACTCGTTGCAGTGTTCTATAACGCAGTCCTGGGCGACGCTGAAGCAAATGTGACCATTGCTTCGACCGCCGTGAGTTGGGATAATCAAGCGGATATTGAAAAAAAGGTAGAAAACACCACCCTGAAAAAAAGCGACATGCTGGCATTTACCCCGATACTTCCGGAACAAAAGCCAGGCGACGAACCTTTTTCCGCCGTTGTTATTTTAAATAATAATGACGACTATAAAACCGAGATAGACAAAGTGGAAAACGAAAAATCCTTTGAAGTGGGCGCGCCGATGAAGGACCTTCCCCCCGGCAAAATAACGGTGAATATCAAAATATTTAAAGACGAAATACTGGTTCACGAGTACCAGTTAGGAGAGCAGACAGACGAAGCCACAGTGACTATTGAGGGCTCTCAGAATCTGGTGGTCGAGCTGACGAAAGATGAACTGCCCTACACACATACATTCACGGCAGCAGCGCAGCCCGAGGGAGAATATACTTTTGATTGGGATTTGGGCAACGATCTTACGCAGAGCGAAACCGCAGCTAACGAATCCAGCATCTCTTCGGAGTACAGCGAATTCAAGACGTACGAACCCTCCGTCATACTGTATGACCTGAAAGGCAATCCGCTCGCCACCGCCAAAGTCTCGCTGACGATCAAGGAAAAAACGACGGAAACAGAGCCGCAGACCGGAACCATGGACGGCAAATGGGTCGCCTATGAAATGAGTTATTACGGCGGTGACCCTGATCCGTTAACCATGGAAATCACTTTGAGCATAAGCGGCAGCCAGTTCACAATGACCAAGATTGATCCAAGCGGCGAGCCATGGTCGGGAAGCGGTTATGTCAAAGAATATATCGACGCCACAGACAATCAGGCTTATCAGCTTATTCCCGATACGGGGAATAAAATAGATGATTTTTATTTTGCGGAATACTTCGGGCTTGAGCGCGGTGGTCTTTTCGTCAGTCTTTATGATGTTGGCGATGGCAGCAGATTGTCGGTAGGCACGAGTACTTGTCTTGTCTTCAAAAAAGAGTAAACGATTATAACGAAATCAGGCAAAAAGAAGGCAATCAGGCAAAAAGGAGTTAATCATGTTTTGTAGAAATTGCGGGAACCAGATTATAGACGGAAATCGCTATTGCAATATTTGCGGAGCGGATCAGCAGCCGGCCGCCGCGCCGGCGCCCGCAGATAACACGACTTCGCAGCCCCGGCCGATGCAGCAGCAGCCTCCAATATATCAGCAACCCCCAATGCCTCAGAAGGCTCCAATGTACCAACAGCCCACGAAGCCTCCGAAGTCTGCACTGGGGATTGTCGCTGCCATCACGGCGGTCGTGGTGGCTGCCGTCTGTACCGCGTCTTACTTTCTGTTCTTTGACGGTAAGCCGGCCGGACAGCAGAAATCCGCTTTGATCNNNNAGGCGCAAAAACCTGCCGCAGCGCAGGCGGATGAGACAGAAGAGGACAGCACAGCTGCGCCGGCGGACGAGACCGAAGGGAACAGTACCGCAGCCCCGTCCGTAACGGAATCGCAGGCGCCGCCGACACAGGCTGCCGAGATGGTCAGCGCGCAAACCATTACTGTCAGCATGGCCTATGACAGCGGCGAAGGCATCTACACCGGCGAAGTGAAAGACGGCGTGCCGCACGGTCTGGGCAGCTTTGAAATGCTGAAAAGTGACAACGGCAGCAGCTGGCGTTATGAAGGGCAGTGGGAAAACGGGGAAGTCACGGGAGAAGGAACCATGATAGAGGGGACATTTGTCTTTAAAGGAAGCTTCAAAAGCGGCCTGCTTAATGGCATCTGCGAAATCACGGATAATGGTGTCCTGCGTTATCGAGGCATGTGCCAGGATGGTAAACTGCACGGGCAGGGAACACTTTATACCAAGAGCGGCTTGCTTCTTTTCGAGGGGACGTTCGACAATGACATGCTGGTGGAGAGCGCGGCGGCCCGACAGGCCCGCGGCGAGGCCTTCATTCCGGAGTGCAGTGACATGGACGAGATACTGTACAGCGCCTGTATGGCAGAAGACAACACGTTTGGCTATCCCGTTGCGGTCTGGGGTTTTTCTCTCGCCATGGGTGAGCAGGCCTCTAACGGCACAATCGTCATCGGGCACATGGGCGATGACAGCTATCCCGTCTGCCTGGTCTACCGCTACGGTCTGGATGAGCCCAAAATGACCGGGGACGACTGGATCAATGCATGGGGCGTCGTAGGCGGAACATACGAATATGTAGATGCAGACGGCCTGACGGTGACCTGCCCGATGGTGGAAGTCGTCTATTGGGATAACCGGCAGGAAGGACTATGATGCAGACACATCAGATAGAAACAAATAACAACAGACTGCAATGGGAAATATATGTCCCGATATTCAGAAACCGTTTTATCCTCAAGGGATTGGGACTCGCTATCGGCCTGCCGTTTGGCATCGTGATCGCAGTCATCATCATCACAGCCGGAGGCGATATCTTCGGCACGGACGCAAAATACGCGCTGGGACTTATCGCACTGCTGTTCATACTGACATTTTTCCTGATCCTGATTGTATACGGCGGACAATACGCCCCCGGCTTTATCATCGATGAGACGGGAATCGTCAACTATACGCAGGCCGAACACGCGAGGCGCAGCCGAATCATCAACGGACTGCTGATCGCACTCGGGCTGTTTTCCGGCAGCAGCACCTCTGTGGGTGTAGGAATGATTGCACAGTCAAAACAGGTAATGCGCCTTCGTTGGAAAAACATCAGAAAGGTCATGTATTACCCCAAAAGATATACAATTCTCGTACGGGGCGGATACACGGAAAAAATCGCTATATTTTGTACCCCGGAAAAGTATTTGGATGTGGAAGCGATGATCAAAGAAAGATCCCAAATTTTTTCTTAACCGTTCTCCATTGCGATGCTTCGTTTTCGCATTTTGCAAATTCACATTCTGCGATACTTAAAAGTAAAATATTAATTATTTTTCTGTTGACACCCCACCATTTCGGGAGTATTTATAAGTTATAAAGATTTCAAAGTAGTTACAAGTTCATGATTTGGAGTTGTCGATGGTTTTGCCTATGAGGGCGTCACTATGAAGCAATCCTTTGCGTTTCCCGCTAATGAATTAAGAAGAAAAAACATCTGACTCTCGCACCACCGGATTAAGGTGTTGGTGTATCTTCTTGAGCATCAAAATCATCCTGCCGTTGAAAACAATGAAACGCGATACGACATTATGATCGAAAACCACGGACATTTAAGTGTGAATCCTGCGGAGCCATTTACAATTTTCTGCAAACGATGCCTTGAAAATATGAATTTGAGTGAAGGAGGAAAGTAAAATGGACCAAGAAAAGAAACTGACAACCGCAGCGGGCGCGCCCGTAGCAGACAATCAGGATTCAATGACCGCGGGGCCCCCCGCGGGCCTATGCTTTTGCAGGACGTCTGGTACCTTGAGAAGATGGCGCATTTTGAGCGGGAAGTCATTCCGGAAAGGAGAATGCACGCCAAAGGATCGGGCGCCTTCGGTGTTTTCACGGTAACGCATGACATCACGAAATACACCAGGGCAAAGATTTTTTCAGAGATTGGCAAGAAGACGGAAATGTTCGTGCGCTTTTCCACGGTAGCCGGTGAGCGCGGCGCGGCTGATGCCGAGCGCGATATCCGCGGTTTTGCGATGAAGTACTATACAGATGAAGGCAACTGGGATCTGGTCGGCAATAATACACCGGTGTTCTTGTTCAGGGATCCGCTTAAGTTCCCGGACCTGAACCATGCTGTCAAGCGCGATCCGCGCACCAATATGCGGAGCGCCACGAACAACTGGGATTTCTGGTCTTCGCTTCCCGAAGCTCTGCATCAGGTTACCATTACAATGAGTGAGCGCGGCATTCCTCTGTCCTATCGCCACATGCATGGGTTCGGCAGCCATACTTTCAGCCTGATCAGCGCCGACGGTGTGCGCACCTGGGTCAAGTTCCACCTGGTCTGCCAGCAGGGGATCAAGAATCTGACCTGACGAAGGTATGGTACAAGGGAGAATTCCCGTTGATTGAAGTCGGATATTTTGAGCTCAACCGCAACCCGGAGAACTATTTTGCAGATGTCGAACAGGCAGCTTTCAACCCCGCCAATGTTGTGCCGGGTATCGGATTTTCACCGGATAAAATGCTGCAGGGAAGGCTTTTCGCATATGGCGATGCGCAGAGATACCGCCTTGGCGTCAACCATGGGTCTATTCCGGTTAACGCACCGAAGTGTCCGTTCCATAGTTTCCACCGGGACGGGCAGATGCGTGTCGACGGCAACCAGGGAAGCACTTTGCACTATGAGCCAAACAGCTACGGACAGTGGCAGGAGCAGCCGGAGTTCAGGGAACCCCCACTGCGGATCGATGGTGATGCGGACCGCTGGAACTTCAGGGACGACGATGATGATTACTATACGCAGCCGGGCAAATTATTCAGGTTAATGAACCCTGCACAGCAACAGGCCTTGTTCGAGAATACGGCCGGAAATCTGACCGGTGTTCCTGATATGATCAAGCTTCGCCACATCGGCAACTGTATGAAGGCAGACCCCGCCTATGGCAAAGGTGTGGCTGACGCACTCGGACTTTCCCTGGAAGAAGTCAAATAATAACCTTGCCTGTCTTTGCATGTAACAATCAAATAAACGGAGGAAAAACAAATGGAAGAAAACAAGACTCTGAAAAATCTCATGGAAGCATTTGCCGGAGAATCACAGGCAAACCGGAAGTATCTGTCCTACTCAAAAAAAGCGGAAACAGACGGCAACCTTAATGCAGCCAAATTATTTAAAGCAGCTTCTGATGCAGAGACGATTCATGCGCTTAAGCATTTTCAGGTAGCCGGGAAAATCGGCACTACGGCAGATAACCTAAAGGATGCCGTTGCCGGTGAGACCCATGAGTATCAGGCGATGTATCCTGACTTCGTAAAGGAGGCAGAAGAAGAAGGCAATAAAGCGGCCGTAACAACGTTTACGTATGCAATGAAAGCGGAAGAGGTTCATGCCAGACTGTACCAGGAAGCATTAGAAACGCTCGACGAGAAAGAGGAAGTGTTTTATTATCTCTGCCCGGTTTGCGGAAATATTGAAAAGTATCGTCCGGATAAGTGCAGTATTTGCGGTACACCCGGCTCGAAATTCATAGAATATTGAAAAACACATGTAAAATCTTTGCCTGACAAAAATAACCTGAGTCAAGTATATTCAGGAGTCTGCAAATAAACAAGAGGCCGCTGCGGGAATAACGCAGCGGCCTCTGTTTGATCTTGTCGGAATACGTGATAACATTTGATTTCTAAGTTAATTTATCGCTGCAAACCTTATCCGTTCTTTCCGGGATTCGGGACGATACCGTCATCGGCAACAATCAGCATTCCTTCATCACTGAAAATATAATCGAGGAAAGCAGTTGTCAGTGTGTCTGTTGTTGCGGTCTTTGTGATCATGACAAACGGGCGCTGAAGGGAGTAGTCACCTGATTTGACTGTTTCTTCGGAAGGTACGACACCATCAAGTGTTACAGCGACAATGGTTTCGTCAACGGCGGAGAGGGAGATATATCCGATCGCATTGGGGTTGGCAGAGACGGCCTGTTTTACGTTGCCGGTGGAGTTCTGCTCTTCGGCATAAACGGCAGCATCTTTCGTTTCGGTAAGTTCTTCGAAGGCGCCTCTTGTTCCGGAAGCGGCTTCGCGGCCGATGCACTGGATTGCAGCATCAGCTCCGCCGACATCTTTCCAGTTTGTGATCTCGCCTAAGAAAATTTTAGTAACCTGCTCAAGTGTCAGACCGGTTACTCCGGACTCGGCATTGACAATAACGGCAATTCCGTCATAACCAATGATGTACTTATCAAAGGCTTCGGGAGTTTCTGTATCCTTCAGGTTTCTTGAGAGTAAGCCAATCTGTGCTGTTCCGTCTGTTACTGCTGTAGGGCCTTCGCCGGAACCATTTCCTCCGACAGATACGGTGACATCTTCATTGGCAGCCATGAAAGCTTCGGCCAGTGCTGTCGTTACATCGGCCATTGATGTAGAGCCGGTCAGTACCAGAGATCCGCTTAATGAAGCAGCTTCTGTCTCTGATGTTGTTTCTTTTGCAGTCTCAGATTCTGCTGCTGCAGTTGTTGCGGCTGCAGTCGTTGCTGCTGCTGTTGTTTCTTCAGCCGTTACTCCGCAACCTGCAGCGCTGATGAGCATGACAGATGTAAGTACTGTTGCCAATATCATTTTAAATTTTTTTCTCATTTCTTTTTTCCTCCAATTTCTTTCGTGTCTCCAGAATAACAGCCAGGAGTTATACCTCGATTAGCCCGATGTTAGGAACAGTTATGCTGAAGTAAGTGTCTGGTAAGAAAATCGGTTGGAATCCGTCTGTGATCAGCATTTGATCCGGTCTGGCGGCAACGTTTTCGCTTCATTAGGGGCTGCATTATATGCACTTCACTTAAGTCCTAACAAATCTCAAACATAATGCTTACCGGCAGGCGCTTATGGCATTTGCTGAATCTTGTTACATTATAGACAAGGAAGGTGATTAGCATGAAAAAAGGACGTGTATATTCTTGGTTTATTGTCTTTTGGCAAAACAGGAAAGAACGAAGAAAACCGCTCTGGACGCGTGCGCTTAGAAGAGGGTAAGACTATCTTTTTGGCCGGGATTCCAGCCTTAAAAAGCGGGAAGACATTCTTAAAGGTTAAGGATGGCCCAGAAGACATTACCATTTCGAATGTCAAGGTGACAAGGTCGAATTTCTGGTGCAGGCATTTTTCTGATCACTTTCTATTGCATATTTTTTAGCCTCATATCGAGGTCTGAATACTAAATAAACCATTTTTCTTATGCGGTTTCCCTGCTAATAAAGGGGGCCGCATTTTTTGTAATAGACTTGACCCTATCGTTAATGATATAAGCCGGTATACCTTTTTGATTCCGTTTTTGTGTAAGAACGTATTCTCCTTGTGATATCATGAAGATTGTATTAGTAAATGTGTATTTGCTTGAGCGCATTCAGCGGGAAGGGCTTCTATGGCTTATTACGAAATCGAATACCCGTCCGAAAAAAGGGCTTTTTACATACTTCTCAGAGAACAGCTGTCCCTTTATACAAATGAGGCTAAAAATCCGATTTCTGCAATTTCCAATGCTTCTGCGGTTCTTGGAACGGCTTTTTCAGACATAAACTGGGTCGGATTCTATCTGGTGAGCGGAGAACAGCTTGTCCTCGGTCCGTTTCAGGGCAAACCGGCTGTGATGGAGATCGGTTTCGGCCAGGGCGTCTGCGGCAGCGCCTGGAGAGAAAAGAAATCACAAGTCGTGCAGAACGTGCATTGCTTTGTCGGTCACATAGCCTGTGACTGCTCCTCTGTTTCCGAGATTGTTGTCCCTGTCCTGGGATCAGATAACCGGGTCATCGGCGTGATCGATATCGACAGTCCCATACCGGGACGCTTCGACGAGGAGGATGCCGTAGGGCTGTCTGCGGCTGCAGAGATCATTGCACCCTATATACAGGATCTGCATCTTAGATAAGCGAGGATTATAAATGAGTACAATACTGATAAAGAACGCCAGGGCGATCATTACGGTTGATGATGCAGACAGGATATTATGGGATTCTAACATCCTGATAGACGGCAGCGAAATCACGTACATTATGCATCGCTTAAGCTTTGGACGCAAAGCCCCAACCGGATATGATCTTTTAAAGATTGCAACACGGGGAAGTGCGTCCATACTTGGCAGAAATGATATTGGAAGTCTACAGGTTGGAAAAGCAGCAGATCTTTTCATGATTGACATGTCGCTTTTGGAACTCACCGGAGCGCTGCGTGATCCCGGCAGTCTATTTGGCACATTAGGCTATTCAAGACCTGCGAAGATGGTTATGGTTAACGGACAGATAGCCTCGGAGAATGGTGTGCTGACTGGAATTGACGAACAGGTCATACGCGAAAAGGCAGAAAAGTTAGCGGCAAATTTAGTAAATGCCGCTACATGAGATAATCCGATTGAAGTCTCACAGAGGAGAACATATGAAGCAAATTAATACCACGGAAGCTGTCGGACATGTCCTGTGCCATGATATCACCCAGATCATCAAGGGGGTTACCAAGGACGTTCGATTCAGGAAGGGACATATAGTCACACAAGAAGACATTCCCGTGCTGCTTTCCATGGGTAAGGACCATTTGTTTGTATGGGAAAAGCAGGAAGGAATGCTGCACGAGAACGAAGCAGCTCAGATACTTTATGCCATGTGCAGCAATGAACATATGCGGCCTTCACCTGTAAAAGAGGGGAAAATCGATCTCTTTGCAGAGATTGACGGTTTGTTTAAGGTGGATGTAGCCCGGTTGAACCGCATCAATGCATTGGGGGAAATGATGATAGCCACCCGGCACACGAATTTTGCCGTGACAAAAGGCGATAAACTGGCCGGAACCCGCATTATTCCGCTTGTCATTGAAAAGGAAAAGATGGACAGGGCCGTAGAGGCTGCAGGTCCCGAGCCGCTCTTGAAGCTCCTGCCCTTCGGGCATAAGACAGCAGCGATCGTTACAACCGGAAATGAAGTCTATCATGGCCGTATCCAGGATGCATTCGGTCCGGTGATCCGCGGAAAACTCTCGGAATTCGATGTTGACGTGATCGGTCAGACCATAGTAGACGACAGCACAGAAAAGATTACGCATACCATCATCGACTATATCGACCGGGGAGCCGAGATGATTATCTGTACCGGAGGAATGAGTGTGGATCCGGATGATACCACTCCCTCGGCGATTAAAAATACAGGCGCTGAAATCATTTCGTATGGGGCGCCGGTGCTTCCCGGAGCCATGTTTTTGCTGGCATATTATACAGCCGGCGGAAAAACCATCCCGATACTCGGCTTGCCCGGCTGTGTCATGTATTCCAAACGAACGATTTTCGACCTTATTCTCCCCCGGATTATGGCAGGTGAGGTCCTTGCTGCTGAAGATCTCTCAAGTCTCGGCCACGGCGGACTCTGCCTGAGCTGTCCGGTCTGTACTTTTCCCAACTGTAGTTTCGGCAAATAATTCAGCTGATACATCCCTGCAGGGAAAGGAAATATATGTGGAATGATCTTTTCAACACAATCGCACCTGTTTACGGACTGTTTTTCGATTATCAGGTGAAAAATTTCAGGAAAGTCCTGGATACCGCCAATGGCCATTTTGATATTCCGGCAGGTACAAGCTTTCTGGATATCGGGTGCGGTACAGGCGCGCTCAGCCATGCACTCTTAGAGCACGGTTATCATGTTACGGGAGTTGATGCGGCACCACAGATGATTAATCAGGCCCAAGAGAGAAATACCGGTAATTTCAAAAATTATGTTGTTGGCGATGTGCTGAAAGGCCTGCCTTTTGCAGACAGCAGTTTTGATGTTGTAATTGCATCTTATGTTGCCCACGGTATGAAGGAAGCAGATAGAAAAGTGCTCTACACGGAGGCCTCCCGGCTTGCGAAGAATATGATCGTATTTCATGACTATAATAAAAAACGATCCATTGGAAGCGATTTTATTGAATGGCTGGAGGGCGGCGACTATTTCCGTTTCATAAAAATTGTCGAATCCGAATTGAAAGAAGCTTTGGGTAATGTCGAGGTACTTGACGTCGCACGAAAATCCGCTTTGTATATTATTAAAAAATAGAAAATTCCGTCAACCCTTATAAATAATCGTGAATCCCGTAACGCAGATTTTACAGAACGACACATTGACAATTTTCGATTTGACAAATACAATGAATATATCGAATAAATTCGATGTAAGGAGGCTGCGATAATGATAAATCACGAAACGGATGCGAGGATGTTCAAGGCGTTTTGCGATGAGAATCGTCTGATGATCCTGTCGCTTCTAAGAAGCGGTGAAAAGTGTGCCTGCGTTATTTTGGAAGAGCTTGATATTGCACAGTCGACTCTTTCTCATCATATGAAAATCCTCTGTGACAGCGGAATTGTCGAAGGCAGAAAAGATGGAAAGTGGACACATTATTCCATTTCTGCGGTGGGCTGTGCGACGGCTGAGAATCGATTGCGTGAGCTGACTGCCGTAACGAATAATTGCGAGTGTATCGGCGATTGTCTGTGTAAGTGAGCTGAATTAAAAAAGGAGATATAAGAATGGAAAAGGAAAAACTGCAGGGGATTGGCTTTTTTGAAAAATACTTAAGTATCTGGGTCATCATATGCATGGCGATCGGTGTAATGATCGGAAAGTATCTGCCGGGAGTTCCCGACTTTCTAGGACGGTTTGAGTACGCACAGGTGTCGATTCCGATTGCAATCCTCATCTGGCTTATGATTTATCCGATGATGATGAAGGTTGATT
>DIEQ01000108.1:23773-65586 GCA_002418705.1 Mageeibacillus sp. UBA5770
TGGGTAACAAACTGGCTGATCAAACCTTTTACGATGTTTGCCATTGCCAGCTTCTTTTTCTATGTGGTGTTCAAAAATGTCATGTCCCCCGAAATTGCCAGGCAATACCTTGCCGGTGCCGTGCTTCTCGGAGCCGCACCCTGCACAGCCATGGTATTTGTCTGGAGTACATTAACCAAGGGAAATGCGGCCTATACGGTCGTTCAGGTCGCAACGAATGACCTGATTATTCTGGTCGCCTTTGTTCCTATCGTGGCTTTTCTTCTTGGTGTGTCGAATATAGCTGTACCGTGGGACACACTGTTCCTTTCTGTTGCGCTTTTTGTAGTGATACCGCTTGCAGGAGGAGCCCTGACCCGCTCGCTGATGATTAAGAAAAAGGGCGAGCCGTATTTTACGAATGTATTTATCCCGAAATGGAATGGCGTCACAATCATC
The DNA here is from genome assembly GCA_002418705.1 of Mageeibacillus sp. UBA5770. The sequence goes on from DIEQ01000108.1 coordinate 24,212, forward strand.
GGGCTTCTTCTGACCCTGATTATCATTTTCAGTTTCCAGGGCGAGATCATCCTGACCCAGCCCCTCGATATCCTGATGATCGCCGTGCCACTGGTTATCCAGACATTCCTGATCTTTTTCATCGCATACATATGGGCTAAATTCTGGAAACTGCCGCATGATATTGCTGCACCGGCAGGTATGATCGGAGCCTCCAATTTTTTTGAATTGGCTGTTGCTGTTGCCATTTCTCTGTTCGGACCTAAGTCCCCTGCCGCACTTGCAACCATTGTCGGAGTGCTCACAGAAGTTCCCGTCATGCTGATCCTTGTCAAAATCGCGAACAAGACCACCGGCTGGTTTCCCGAAAAAAATGCAAATCAGCTTGAAAAATAAATAATAAATGTCTACTATGAGTAAGTTGAAGTAGAATCAATAACAGAAACAGGACAGCTGCTGTGTGTATCATGGCGGTGTTATCCCTGAAATACATGGAGGTTTACAATGCAAATTACAGATGAAGCAAAAGAAATTCTTGCCAAGATCCTGGAGGAAAACAATAGCGACTGTCTTCGAGTATCGGAAGTCATGTCATGCAGCGGCACATCATTACGTTTCTCCCTTGCCAACATGACAGAAGAAGATATCAAGGTCACTTCAAACGGCATTACAATGGTCATGGATGAAGAACTTCGCGAAAGAGTAGAGAACTTAGGCATCGGTGCAGAAGACGGCAAACTCTCAGTCCACGATGACGCTGCGCCGTCCTGTTCGTCCTGTTCTTCCTGTTCATAAGATATACTGCGGAAGAATCAAATATTAAATGAATTGGAGGAAGTCTCAGCACGCAAACTGCTGCTGAGCTTCCTCCAATTATTTGCCGGGCTGAATAATATTACTGATAATCTCCTGAAGCCAGCATTTCGTTGACGGCTTCGGCGGCTTGGTCGAGAGTCAGCTGTGCATCCGCGCCTTCAAAGATGATCGACTGCAGCATGGGATACAGGATGTTGGAAGCAGGAATATAGCCGGACATCAGGGGCGGTGTCCGGAAATCTTCGGACAGCTGTAATTTGGCCAGTTCAAGATTTTTGGTTTCAAGCTCGTTGCCGCTGGATTTTGCTTCACGGATAAGGCGGTCCCAAACCGATGTCCGTACCACCAAAAATCCGATATGAGTAATAAAGACAGTGTAGCGGCAGCTCTCCCAACCAGGAGGGCTGCTTTTTAATCTCTTGTTTTCTTCTTTTCGTGTGGTTTTAGCAAGAATAAATTATTAATTTACTAAAATAAAATCAATAAAAGCCGTGTTAAGGAATAAAGAGCCAGCAAATATCAAGAATATACTGTGCATATTCAACAAAAAACTATTGTACAGTCAGTAAAGAGGTGCTATAATCGAAATCAATAGATCAGTAAATTTAGTAAAACAAGAGGGCGAATAAATGATCAAAATCAGTGATGTGGCAAAATTAGCTAATGTATCGGAAACGACGGTGTCACGCGTGCTTAGCCAGGACAAGTCTTTTTCCACTACGGAGATCACCAGGAGACGGGTCTTTGACGCTGTGAATCAGCTAGGCTATGTTCCGCTGCGCCAGAAGAAAACACCGAAGACAGTCAAGGAACAGAAGAAAAAAACAATCGGATGTCTGATGATGCCTTCGAGGGAAGATGAAATCAACGATCCTTACTATATGTCCATAAGGATCGGAATCGAAAAACAGTGCCTGGAAATGGGTTTTGCTCTTAGCTGTATTATTCGGCCGAGTGAACATGTTAACAGAAATGATTTTGAGGGAATGGACGGACTTATCGTCGTTGGCTCGGCTGATCCGGAAGAGATCAAAGAGCATTATTATGAAAATGACAACATTATCCTGGTCAACAATCTGATGCTGCATGATCCGCAGTATGACTCTATTGTCTCGGACCTCGATAAAGCGATCGATTCCTGCATAGATGTATTACGTGATCTGGGGCATTCTGAGATCGGCTACATAGGCGGCGCCGAGAATATTCGTAAAATAGAGACAAATGAGACGGAACTGGTTTCTGATATCCGTCACCAGGCCTTCAGGAAGAAAATGCTGTCCCTGGGACTTCTCAGGGATGATTACATACACATCGGCGACTGGACAGCAGCCGACGGTTATCGAATGACAAAAGAAGCAATCAGGTCGGGTGCCATGCCGACAGCCTTTATCATCGGAAGTGATCCGCTGAGCATGGGCGTTATGCACGCCTTGCGGGAAGAGGCCATCCGCATTCCGGAGGATATTTCCCTTATCAGTTTTGATGATATTGAAGCAGCAGCCTTTATGGATCCGCCATTATCGTCGGTGAAGATTTTCACGGATGAGATCGGAAAGCAGGCCGTGAAAACGCTGGCTGACCGATTGAATGGCCGGACCGTGAACGTGAATATTATCGTGCCGTCTAAATTGACGGTAAGAAGCAGCTATGGTCCACTAAAAGGGAAAGGGGGGAAATAATATCTATATGAAGAACGTGAGGAACTATGAATAGAAAGGAAGGGGAAACTGTTATTTGTTTTGAGAAGAAGAAAATCAAAAGGGAAAGACCGGAGTTGTGATAGCACTCCTAATGCTGAACACAACCCCAGCCACAATTAATGCACTGTTATTCTATCATTTTTTTGGAGATAACAGAATCTTTGGAGGATAATATGAAAAAATTTATTTCTGTCATTATGGCCATGACTCTTGCAGGAAGTCTTCTCGTTGGCTGTGCCTCAGGTGCAGCAACAACAGCAACGACAGCACCTGCGTCGACAACAGCTGCTGATTCTGATTCATCCGCGGCAACTACTGCTGCAGCTTCCCAGGAAAAAGTTGAGATCGAGTTTTTCCAGTACAAGAAAGAGGCAATAGAGACCTTTGATACACTTATTGCCGATTTTACAGCAGCAAATCCGAATATTACCGTTATACAGTCCTGCCCCCCTGAGGCAGGTACCGTAATTAAGACAAGAGTAACAGGCGGCGACGTTCCTGATATCGTTGCAGTAGGCGCAGACAACACATACTCAGACCTTGCAAAAGCAGGCGTTTTCGTCGACTTAACTGATTCGGCTGAGATGAAGAACGTTCAGCCGGCTTATGTTCAGATCATTAAGGATGTTTCCGGGCTGGATCAGGTATTTGCAATTCCTTATGCAACCAACGCAAATGCCATTATTTATAACAAGACCATTTTTACTGAACAGGGGCTTACGGTCCCGACAACATGGGATGAGCTGATTGCAGCCTCCAAGAAGCTTCAGGACGCCGGCGTGACACCTTTCTACTTCACTTTGGGCGATTCCTGGACTACGCTTCCCGCATTCAATGTGCTTGCTGCGAATACGGCAGGAGACGATTTTTTCACAAAGCTTAAGGCAGGCGAAACCACTTTCACAGCCGGTTACAAAGAAGCACTTGAGAAATTCCAGGAGCTGCTTACCTACGGCAATGATGACATTCTCGGCAAAACATATGCTGACGGCAACGCTGCATTTGCAAACGGCGAGTCAGCCATGTACTGTCAGGGAATCTGGGCTATAGCTGAAATTCAGAAAGCCAATCCCGAAATCGACCTTGGCATCTTCCCTTACCCTGTCGGAAATCCGGCAAAAGTAGTCTCAGGCGTTGATCTTCTGTTCTCCGTTGCCGCTTCATCTTCTGATGCCGAAAAAGCTGCATCCATGAAGTTTATCGATTTCCTTATGAGCCAGGAAGTTGCAACAAAGTATATTGCAGATCAGAAATGCTTCTCCGCTGTAATCGGCGTCACACAGGACAACCCCACGCTTGATGGTATCAAAGACGCAGTAGCCAGTGGCAATTTGATTGACTTCCCGGATCACTACATCCCGGCATCGATGACCATTGACAAGACACTTCAGGAATTCGCATCATCTCAGGATATTGCGGCTACACTCGAAGAAATGGACACCGGCTGGAACACATTCGTAGGACGTCAATAACAACCGACACAATACTTGAGAACGCAGGTGCTCCGGGCGTCAGCCCGGAGCGCTTGCACCCCTCTTGCGGCACCTTTTTATAAGGGGAGGATACTTCCATGGAAAATACCTTGACTAAAAGAAAAAAACGCCGGGAAATCAGTCCGATTATCTATATCATGACAGTTCCGGCATTTCTTTTGTTTTTTGCCTTTCATACTGTTCCGGCCATACAGGGAATTTTTTACTCTTTCACGAACTGGAACGGACTCAATCCAAGCTACGCATTTGTCGGCTTTAAGAATTATCTGGATCTGCTTAAGGATGCGCGGGTTCTGGACACGTATATTTTCACATTCAAATTTGCAATCATTGCAACGATATTGGTTAACATCCTGAGTCTTACCCTGGCATTGGGGCTTAACGCAAAAATTAAGTTTAGAAACTTCTTTCGTGCTGTTTACTTTCTGCCCAATGTGCTGAGCATTCTTATCGTTGGATTTATTTTTCACTATATCTTTGCCAATGTCGTACCTGATATCGGCAAAGCCCTGAGTATTGAGGCATTGTCGAGAAGTATCCTCGGCAACAAGGACTTAGCCTGGGTAGGCCTTGTAATCGTGGCTGTCTGGCAGGCTTCTGCTATGAATACCATTCTCTATATTTCCGGACTCCAGACGGTTCCGAGTGAATTATATGAAGCAGCAAGCATTGACGGCGCAAACAAGTGGCAGAGCTTCCGTCATATTACTTTTCCGGTAATTGCGCCGTTTTTCACAATTAATATGGTTCTTGCCATGAAGGGCTTCCTGATGGTATTTGACCACATCATGTCACTTACAGGCGGCGGACCCGGCCGTGCTACAGAATCCATTTCCATCATGATTTATTCTTCTGGCTTAGCAGGCGGTGAGTTCGCATATCAGGCTGCTAACTCAGTCATTTATCTTATCTTCATTGTCACTGTATCTGTCGTGCAGATCAAAATCTTACAGAAGAGGGAGATGACTTTCGAATGAAAACAAAATCAAACTGGCCGCTGACTATACTTCTCGGGCTTGGATCAATCATGATTCTGCTTCCTTTATATATGACTGTTTCCATAGCACTCAAAAATCCGAAAGAACTTGCAGACTCGCTTTTCTCCCTGCCTGTAGGCCTCCATTTTGAAAACTTTGCCAATGCGATTGAAGCGACAAATTTCTTCAATGCGTTCAAAAACAGTGCGCTAATTACCGTTGTCACGGTCGTTTTCACTATTTTGACAAATTCCATGGTGTCGTATGCGGTAGCCCGTAATATGAAAAAGAAGAAATTCTTTAAATTTCTATACTACTATTTTATCAGTGCCCTGTTTATTCCGTTTCCGATTATCATGCTGCCGATTGTTAAGCTCTCTTCTAAATTTCACTTCAACAATCCGGCCGGACTGATTTTCTTATATATCGTGTATGGTATCTCCTTTAACATGTTCATTTACATCGGATATATCAAGTCGATACCGCTTGCACTTGATGAGGCGGCCATTATGGATGGCTGCAATGCCTGGACAGCGTTTTGGAAAGTAATTTTCCCGCTGATGGCGCCCATCAATGCCACGATTGCCATACTTACCTGTCTATGGGCATGGAACGATTTCCTGCTCCCGCTGATTCTTCTCGGAAAACCGGCAAATATGACACTGCCGCTGGTGCAGTATGTTTTCCAGTCACAGTTCGGGGTTGACTATAATCTGGCATTCGCTTCGTATCTTATGGCATTACTGCCGATGATCGTGGTCTACATTGTGGCGCAGAAATGGATTCTGTCGGGCGTAACAAACGGATCAGTAAAAGGATAATCAGAAGCTAAGGAAAGGCTTTTATGAATCACATATCAAATATCCTCTACGATGAGAAAGAGAAAATTTTTCATCTGCAGGGGAAAGATTACAGTTACATCATGCAGGTCTGCCGTGATGGTTATTTGGCACACCTGTATTGGGGGAAAAGACTGCGCAGCTATCATGGTTCTATGAATCTCCGCTTTGCTGACAGGGCATTCTCACCTAACCCCGATGCGCGGGACCGGGCTTTTTCGCTCGATACGCTGCCGCAGGAACTGCCTGCATTCGGGAATACGGATTTTCGCGTTCCGGCTATTCAACTTGAGTGGCCGGACGGGTCGCGGATTACGGATTTCAGATATGCGAGTCATCGGATATTCGAAGGAAAACCGGGCCTTGATGGTCTGCCTGCATCCTATGTGGAAGACAGCTCAGAGGCGGTGACCCTGGAAATTACTCTGCAGGATTCCCTTTATCCCATGTTCGCAGTACTGTCCTATACTGTTTTTCGAGATGAGAATGTTCTTGCGCGGTCTGTAAAGATCTCCAGTCATATGGTGGAAGAGGTAACACTTCTTAAGATTGCGAGTATGAGCGTTGATTTTCGCGAAGATTCCTGGGAAATGCTGCACCTCTCCGGTGCCTGGGGCAGCGAGAGACAGATAATCAAAAGACCGGTTGAGCAGGGGATCTGTCAGATTGAAAGCCGACGCGGTGCCAGCAGTCATCAGCATAACCCGTTTATTGCCCTGACTCGAAAAGATACGACTGAATCTTCCGGAGAAGTCTATGGCTGTAACTTAGTCTACTCAGGTAATTTCTTGGCGCAGATTGAAGTTGACGGTTTCCATAACACGCGAATCAACATGGGCATCAACCCCTTTGATTTTTCCTGGAGACTTAAGCCCGGAGAGACTTTCCAGGCACCTGAAGCCGTGATGGTTTATTCTTCCCGCGGTCTGGGAGAAATGTCCCGGACATACCATCGATTATACCGGCGAAGGCTGTGCCGGGGATTATTCCGTGATCAGACGAGGCCGATCCTCATAAATAACTGGGAAGCGACGTATTTTAATTTTGATCAGGAAAAGATCGTCGGGATTGCCCGGCAGGCAAGTGAACTTGGCATCGAACTTCTTGTTCTGGATGACGGCTGGTTCGGGAAAAGAAATGATGATACATCATCCCTCGGAGACTGGTCGGTCAATTTCAGCAAGCTTCCCGGTGGTCTGGACGGTCTGGCCCGTATGGTCAGTCAAACAGGAATGCAGTTCGGCTTATGGGTCGAACCTGAGATGGTTTCACCCGACAGCGACTTGTACCGTGCGCATCCGGACTGGTGTCTTCATGTGCCGGGCCGTAACCGGTCAGAGTCCAGAAATCAGCTGACACTGGATTTTTCGAGAAAAGATGTTTGCGATTATATTCTTGATATGATGATCCGCGTCCTGGACAGCGCACCCATCCGATATATCAAATGGGACATGAACCGCAATATGACAGAGGTCGGGTCGGCTCTTCTTCCCGGCAGGAATCAGCAGGAAGTGTCGCACAGATACATTCTCGGGCTCTATCAAGTTCTCGAAGTCCTTGTCACCCGTTTTCCGGATGTGCTCTTTGAGAGTTGCTCCGGAGGCGGCGGGCGTTTTGATCCCGGCATGCTCTACTATATGCCTCAGACCTGGACAAGTGATGATACGGATGCTGTCGAGCGCCTGAAAATCCAGTATGGAACAAGCATAATCTATCCGGCAGTCACGATGGGATCACATGTATCCGCTGCCCCCAATCATCAGATTCACCGGATGACTGACCTGAAAATCAGGGGAGATGCAGCTATGTCCGGCAACTTTGGCTACGAGCTTGATCTGACGACTATGACCCCTGATGAGTCAGATCAGATAAGAGAGCAGATCGGAATGTATAAAAGGATTCGGGGATTGATCCAGTTTGGAGATCAGTACCGCCTTCTTAATCCATTTACAGATGGCCGGACGGCATGGATGTTCGTGTCGGAAGATAAAGGTGAGGCACATGTGTTTTATTTTAAAATGCTGGGATATGCACAGGAAAAATTCAAGATATTAAGGCTCTGCGGCCTTGAACCGGATTTCCTGTACGAGACAGATGACGGGGCTGTTTATGGCGGGGATGAGCTGATGTATGCCGGAATTCCGCTGCCGCAGCTTGCGGGAGATTTTAAAAGTTATACGGTTGGTCTGCGGAAAATCGACCCGGTTTGAGTGGTTCTGTCGTGAAGCGGGTTTTAATGAGGTTAGGTTAAATATATGCCCACACTGAAAGATGTTGCCGAGAGGGCGGGGGTCACAGTCACAACGGTATCGAGGATACTCAATAACCGCGGTTATATTGCAGAAGCGACCCGCAAGAAAGTGAAACGGGCCATGCAGGAGCTTGACTACCATCCCAATGAAGTGGCAAGGTCTCTTTCAAAAAAGAAGACGCGTGTTTTTGGAATCATTGTTCCGTCCCTTGTGCATCCGTTCTTCTGCGAAGTCGTAAATTTCCTCGAGTACTACGCTTCGCGCGCAGGCTATAAAATCATGCTCTGCAACTCCGGTCACAAGAAGGAGAAAGAGCATGAGTATATTGATATGCTCAAATCAAACAAGGTTTCCGGCATTATTCTGTCCAGCCGCACCGAAAATATTGATAAGCTGCTTTCGGACAACTTGCCTGTCATTACCTTTGAAAGGATAATTTCAAGCCGGATCTCCTCTGTATCCTGTGACAATTATCAGGGAGGCGAACTGGCTGTCCGGCATCTTCTGGAAGTCGGCTGTAAAAACCTCATTCATATCAGCGGCATGCACAACATACTGATGCCGGCTGACGCCAGACGGGATGCTTTTATAAGTGTCTGTGAGGAAAATCAGATTCCATATCAGGTTTTCTGTGCTGTTGAAGAACAGTTTCAATCTTTGCAATACGAGGATTATCTCGAAAAGATAATCCTTGAAAATCCGCAGGCAGATGGTATATTCGCAAGCAGCGACGTAATCGCTGCCGAAGTCATTTCGGTCTGCAGCAAAAATAATATCCGGATCCCGGAAGACATGAAATTGGTTGGCTTTGATGATGTAATATTGTCGACCCTTGTAACCCCAAAGCTGACGACAATCCACCAACCGATTGAACAAATGTGCGCCTGCGCAATTGATACACTCATCCATCAGATAGATGATGGGTTTTTGCCTTCAAAAACTGTGCTGCCGGTCAAGCTTGTCAAGCGACAGAGCACGTAAAGGTTAGTTCAAATGCATGCACTTGAAAACTTGCTGATTGCGTTTCTCCCCAATAAGATATACCCTGTAATTACGAAGCAGCTAGGGGGGACAAATATATGCCGCGAAAATCATTTTCGGATTATTGTTCTTTTTCGGGTGATGAAAGGACCATTTCCATTGATTACATGGAATTTCCATTTGCAGCAGATCCTGCCGCGAGATTAATGAAGTGCGGATTTGAGTGTAACAAATATTTGTACGGACATTGCCCGAGTGCCGATACGTGTCCGCTATATAAAAAAGCATAATGGAGCGGCTTCACGGAAAGAGTAGGGATATGGGAACTTTTGATATTGGGGTTCTTGGCCTTGGCGTTATGGGGAGTTCCCTTGCCGGCAATTTGATAGATCATCACTATAATACTGCCTTATTTAGCCGTGAAGAATCTGAGCGTAAGGCGTTCCGGCAGAATCATCCCGGCTCGGGATATCAGATTTTTGATATGCTGCATGAATTTACCTTGTCTCTGAAAAGACCCAGGAAAATATTACTTATGATAACTGCAGGGAATGCGGTTGACCAGGTCATTGCTTCGCTGATTCCTTTGATGGAACCGGACGATATTCTGATGGATGGCGGCAATTCGCATTTCAGCGATACCAATCGGCGCGTCGATTTCCTCCGCGAAAAGAATATAGCGTTTTTAGGGATTGGTATTTCCGGCGGTGAGAAAGGTGCCCGCACGGGCCCGAGTATGATGGTTGGCGGTGATCAGAAGAGCTGGTTCGTATGCAGTGAGCTTCTGCAAAGTATTGCTGCCCGGGCAGACGGACAGCCCTGCTGTAATTATGTCGGACAGCATGGGGCCGGCCATTATGTGAAGATGGTTCACAACGGCATCGAATATGGAATTCTTCAGCTGATCGCTGAAGCCTACTCTTTTTTGCGGCAGGCACTGGGCATGAGCACCGGGCAGGCCGCTGTTGTTTTCAAGGACTGGAAGGACAGTGAACTGGCTTCCTATCTTATCGATACGGCTGCAGTCGTTCTCGAGAAAAAAGATGATGACGGGCAGTCTCTTGTTGATAAGATCAAAGATGTTGCAGCGCAAAAGGGAACGGGACAATGGACACTGAAGGATGCGGTTGAACGGGGCGTTTACGTGCCGGTGATTTATGAAGCCGTCGGCGTGCGCAGCTTTTCCGAGAATCGAATGCAGATCCCAAACAGCAGCAGCCACGCCCCGGAAAGCCCGGACGCGGCACTCCTTGACTCCCTTAAACAGGCACTTTATCTTGCCATTCTCTGCTGCTATGATCAGGGACTTACACTGATCCGGTCGGCGTCGGGCGATTTGCCTGCCCCGATTCATCTGGCTGATACGGTGGCTCTCTGGAAAGCCGGATGCATAATCCGGTCAGAAGTTCTTGTTAATATCGAATCAGTGCTCCGCGTACAGCCAGCGCAGTGTATTCTCGATTCAGCAGAATTTCAAAATCACCCGGTGCTGGCTGCAGCGCTTCGCGATATTGTCATCAAATCGGTTCGGCATGAAGTATCTGTTCCCGCATTATGTGCGTCACTTTCCTATTATGATGCACTCCGGACCGATGTATTGCCGGTCAGCCTGATTCAGGGGATGCGCGACTGTTTCGGGGCACATACGTATGAACGAACCGACCGGGAAGGTGTTTTCCATACACAGTGGGAAGAGGACAGGTAAGCAGCTATGCTTATTTTAGTTTTGGAGTCGAGTACTACATCAGCCAAGGCAATGCTCTATTGCTCCGACAAGGGTGTGCTTGATGTGCGCACGCGGGCATTTACCGGTCTGCCTGCCGACCCTGCGACACAGGATGCGCAAGAGATATTCAGACAGCTGGCAGCACTTGGCAGAGAGGCCTGCCTCGAGCGGTCAATCGACATGATCGCACTCAGTGCTACATGGCACAGCGTGCTGCTTTGTGACCGGGACATGGTACCGCAGACACCTGTCTATCTGTGGTCATTTACCGGTGCCGGGGATCTTTGCAGACGGCTGCGGGAGGACGGGGACTATGTCAGCCGCTTCTACCGGAGAACCGGCTGCATGGTAAATGCGAGCTACCCTTTCTTCAAATTAAAATATCTCCGTGAGCAGGGCTGGCAGCTGGAAAATTACCTGATTATGGGGCAGGGTACATACAATACCTACAGGCTGACCGGTGAAAGAATAATAATGGACAGCATGGCTTCCGGCACCGGGCTTATGAATATTCACAGCAGGGAATACGATGCACAAATACTGTCTGAAATCGGCATTCATCCCGGCCAGCTCTCAAGGATTGTGACATATAAAGATACCGCCCGGCTTAGTGAAGACGGAGCAAAGTGCTTAGGCCTGTCTCCGGGGATTCCGGTAATCGCGGCAGGCCCCGACGGCGGATTAAATCAGGTAGGTGTGCCGGATGGCGTCATGACTTTTTCTGCCGGGACAAGCGGAGCGCTGAGGATGTCGATACCGCGCCCGATGACTGATTCCTATACCGGTACATGGTGCTATCTGTCTCCCAAATCATGGATCAGCGGTGCGGCTACCTCCGGGTGCTGCAACTGTGTTGACTGGGCCAGGGACCGGTTTTTCGGTGCAGGCACCCCATATGCCGAGATCGAGAAAAATTTTGGGCCGCCGGAGCGGACACCTGTCTTTCTGCCATTTTTATTTGGCGAAAGGTGCCCCGGCTGGCAGGATGACCGGCAGGCGGCATTTCTGGATATCAAACCCTTTCATACGGCTCATGATATGTATCACAGCGTTCTGGAGGGCACGCTATATAATCTGTATCAGTGCTTTCTTCAGCTGGCTGAGTTAAATGGCCATCCCCGCAGAATCCTGCTGTCCGGAGGCATTCTTCATTCAGCTTACTGGACGCAGATGTGCGCAGATATATTTGGTACAGATATGGAGGCAGCCGATTTTGAGCACGGTTCAATGACCGGCGCGGCTATTTTGGCGCTGGAGCTTATGGGCGTGATCAAAGATGCCTCGAATTTCTCCCTTTCGTCCACACGGCGGATCGCTTTTGATCCGGCCATGCACGAACAATACGCAAGAAAATTCCAGAGATATGTTACGCTATATGAAAATAATAGGAATTAGATGAGGGACTCCATGTTAGCTGATTATCATTTGCATACGAATTTTAGCGACGATTCGACATATCCGATGGAGGATGAAATTGAAAAAGCCATTTCGCTGGGACTCGACGAAATCTGCTTCACGGAGCATATCGACTATGGCGTGAAGACGGTTTTGAATTGTGACTGCGAGATGTACCAAAAAGAATTCCTGCGATGCAGGGAAAAATATGGTCATCGGATTGTTCTTAAATTCGGGATTGAGTTCGGAATACAGACAGGCACAATAGCGGAATTTCAGGATACCTTTGACCGCTTCGATTTTGATTTTGTCATATTATCCTGTCATCAGGTCGAAAACATGGAGTTCTGGGACCAGGAGTTCCAATTCGGCAAAACGCAGAAAGAGTATAATGAGCGGTACTATGAAGAGATCCTGCATGTAATGAGGCTTTACAGTGATTACAGTGTGATCGGCCACCTCGATATGATTAAGCGATATGACCTGCAGGGAGAGTATCCCTTTTCCCTCGTAAAGGGTATCATTACGGACATCCTTAAAGAAGCAATTGCACAAGGGAAGGGTATTGAAGTCAATACATCAAGTTATCGCTATTGTCTCAGCGACCTGACGCCGTCGAGGGAAATCCTTGCACTGTACCGCCGGCTTGGCGGAGAAATCATTACGATAGGATCAGACACGCATCTTGAGGAGCATGTTGGCTTTAAGATCGGCTATATTCAGGAAGAACTGAAAAAAATGGGATTTACCCATGTATACACATTTGAAAAAATGAAACCGACAGCTCATCCGCTGTAATGGAGGCGCAAAATGAACAGTGATGATATTTGGGATGCGATATTTACAAGGCTGGATGATAAAGAGGAACAGCTTCGGACGAAATACGGGCTGTGGTTTAAGGCTTATGTCAAAAAAGGCAAGCTCTATATAGACGGATCACCTGATTACATTCCGTCATGCGACATCAAAAGACCGCGCCCCATTTCGGAAAAAGAGTTTTTGCAGGTATTTGCATGCTATGACCGCTGGGCTAACGGGACAACCGGAATACGCCAGATTATCAGTCAGAAATCGATCAGTGCCGCCTATATTTTTGCTTTGATTGACCTTGTTAAGTGACGGCGCACAACACAGAGGTATTTTCGGCATTCAGTGAATGATAAAACTCAAGTTGCGGGAGGACAGATTCTATGCAGATCTCAAAACGTAATGCCGAGCAGATTGTAAATGAAATAAGCGGTGTTATCGGAGAGAGCATAAATATGATGAATGCACAGGGGGTCATCATCGCAAGTACCGACGCTGCAAGAATAGGTACATTTCATGAAGCAGCCAAAAAACTGGTTGATGAGCGCCTCGATGAACTTGTCATCCAGGGCGATCATGAATATATCGGATCAAAACCTGGAATAAATCTCCCGGTTGTACTCGATAATGAAATTGTTGGTGTTGTAGGTGTAACGGGTCCTTATCAGAAGGTTGTAAAATACGGACAAATCATAAAAAAGATGACTGAAATACTTTTGCTGGAACATGCATACCGTGAGCACAAGTCACTGAGTGAAAACATCCGGAATCGATTTATTGAGGAATGGATTTGCCTGGATATAAAAAATGTTAACAATGCCATGGCAGAAAGAGGCTTGTCTTTAGGCATAGATATTACTGTATCTCGACGGATCATGATAATGTCCGTGTTCATCAGTGATGAATCGGATGTAACAGAAACACAAAAAAGTTTTGACAGTGCAGGCAAAATCATCAGCCGTATTATTGAAGAGGACAAAAACAGCATCATACTCAAATCGACAGTAAACATTATTTGTGCGGTCAGTGCGAACAATGACGCTGCTATGCTGCAGCTCGCCAACCGAATCAAAGCCAAGGTAGAGATGAGTGACAAAGTGACGCTGGCTGTCGGAATTGACTCACAGGTCGGCAACTATACCCTGATTCATAATGCCTACCTCAAAGCTGCCAAGGCATTACAGGCCTGTCTGAGAACACAGGATAAGGAAATTCGTTTTTATGACAATATAAATATGGAAATCTTTGCAAGTGAACTTTCCGAGGCGGTTAAGGAAGAATATATACGAAAAATTTTTAAGGGCTATACCCCGAAAGAAATTGCGGAGTGGATTGCTCTTCTTGATGTGTTCTATCGCGAAGAAGGCTCCATTACTCTGACAGCGCAAAAGCTGTTTATTCATAAAAATACGCTTCAGTACAAACTGAAAAAACTAAAAGAGCAGACAGGATATGATCCGCGCTCCATCCGTTATTCGTCCCTGTACTATAATGCCATATATTTTTACAGGGATATCCAGCGATATTTCGATGACATTGGTGATAACCACTAATCCGGCGCTCGCTCATACGGCGCTTATTGTTATACGTGCCAAAAATTTAATTATCATATGTCTTGCATAACGTAGAACTCTGTGCGATTTTACATTACTGTAATAGCATCATCAGACGTTAAATCGTCCGGAAAGAAGGGGGGTGTGAGCATAGGTGCTCTTATGACATAACGTAACCGCGTCATATGTGTAAGGCATCATGCTTCTGCTTATGCAAGGAATTGGTCTCATCATCGCTTTTGTTATCTCTATTATTTTAATGATCCTGGCAATTTCCAAGTTCAAGATTCATCCGTTTCTGTCAATCATGGGAGTATCAACTCTATTAGGACTTGTTGCCGGAATTCCTCTGACGAACGTTACGGATGCTGAAGGCAATGTAACTCTTGGCCTGGCTAACGTAATCGGAGCGGGATTCAGCGGTACATTTACCAGTATCGGTATCGTAATTATCTTAGGAGCCCTAATCGGGACAATCCTTGAAAAAACAGGAGCGGCTTTTAAACTGGCAGACCTGGTTATTAAGCTCGTCGGCAAGAAACGCCCGGAGCTGGCCATTCTGTTAATGGGCTGGGTAGTATCCATTCCTGTTTTCTGTGACAGCGGATTTGTTATTCTTAATCCAATCCGTAAGGCATTGGTAAAACGCACAGGTACATCCAGCGTTGCTATGACAGTTGCACTGTCTGCAGGACTGTATATTTCACATGTGCTTATTCCGCCTACTCCGGGTCCCATCGCTGCTGCAAATACTCTGGGTATCGGCAATAACCTTTTACTGGTTATCGGGATGGGCGCACTTTGCTCGATATTCCCTTTGATCGCCGGTTTCTTCTTTGCCAAATTCATAGGCAAAAGAGTTAAGGCTGATGATGAGGCTGACAATGGGGAAATCACAAAAACATATGAAGAGCTGGTAGCTGAATATGGCAAACTGCCAAGCGCATTTCTGGCTCTGGCCCCCATTATCGTTCCAATCCTTTTGATGGCCCTGGCATCCATCGTTTCTATGGCAAAACTGACAGGCATGTTCGCCCAGATCTGCATTTTCCTGGGCACTCCAATCATCGCTCTGGCTGTCGGCGTAATTTTTGGTGTGTTTGTGCTTGTTTCTTCAAAAATGATGGAAAACTTTAATGAGTATACAAATGAAACTCTTAAAGTTGTGGGTCCTATCCTATTCGTAACAGCTGCAGGCGGCGTGCTTGGCAAAGTCATCGCAGTATCAGGAATGGTTGGATTCATTACGCAAAATGCGTCAACATTACAGGCAATAGGGATCTTCTTCCCATTCATACTGGCCGCTATCTTAAAAACAGCCCAGGGTTCTTCAACCGTTGCCATAACAACAACAGCCGGTATACTGGCACCCTTGATGGGCGTTCTGGGTCTGTCATCGCCTGTCATGTCAGCCCTGACGGTCATGGCCATCGGTGCAGGTGCAATGACTGTTTCACATGCGAATGACTCATACTTCTGGGTTATTACAAACTTTGGCGGTCTCAAGCCGCAGCAGGGTTATTCCACCCAGACTCTTATGACATTGGTTTTGGGAATAGCAACTATGGCAGAAATCTTTATACTGACACTGGTACTGCGATAGAAGCAGCCGTACGAACGGGAAATAAATGAAATATCCGGCGGGATGGTATGAACATACCATCCCGTTTTACAAAAAGACAAAAAGAGGTGCAGTATGAAAAAGATAATTCTTATTCCAGACTCATTTAAAGGAACGATGAGTTCCGGAGAAATCTGCAGCATAATGAATGAGTCGATAAAAAAGATATATCCTGCATCACAGGTAATATCAATACCAGTTGCAGACGGCGGGGAAGGAAGTGTCGATGCGTTCCTATATGCTGTTGGCGGAAAAAAACAGAGCGTTATTGTAAAAGGTCCATTCTTTAATGATATGGAATCCTATTATGGAATCATCGACAACGGGGATACGGCCGTCATTGAAATGGCAGCATGTGCCGGCCTGCCGCTAGTCGGGGATAACAGGGATGTTAAAAATACAACAACGTACGGTGTTGGCCAGCTGATTTCTGCGGCCCTTCAGAACGGCTGCAAAAAAATCATTATGGGACTTGGCGGAAGTGCTACAAATGATGCTGGGGCAGGTGCCGCTGCAGCATTAGGTGTTATATTTACAAATACAAAAGGCGAAGAATTTATCCCTGTCGGAGGTACACTTGCCGACATTGCCCACATCAATGTCAGCGGCATGGATCCGGCACTAAAAACCATCGAGTTTATAGCGATGTGTGATATTGATAATCCACTTTACGGACCGACAGGAGCTGCCTGCATCTTTGGCCCCCAAAAGGGAGCTACCCCCGAGATTGCAGCTGAACTTGATAACGGTCTGCTGCATATTGCCGAAGTAATCAAAGCTGATTTGCATAAGGATGTCTCCGGGCTTAAAGGTGCGGGTTCAGCAGGCGGAATGGGCGGGGGGATGGTTGCATTCTTCAACTCGAAATTACAGATGGGCATCGAAACCGTTCTCGATACCGTTAATTTTGATGAAATAGTCAAAGGCGCAGATATCGTTTTCAGCGGTGAGGGAAAGATTGATTCCCAGTCAATCAGAGGTAAAGTCGTAATTGGAGTCGCGAGACGGACAAAAAAGGCGAATGTGCCCCTTGTTGCCATCGTTGGAGATATCGGAGATGATATTGAGGGGGCCTATGATGAGGGCGTCAGTGCAATATTCAGTATAAATCGCGTTGCCGTCGATTTTAAAGAGGCACAGCCCAGGGCGAAAGACGATTTAGCGCTTACGATGGATAATCTCATGCGGTTTATTCATAGATTAGAGGTCAAATAGATGCTGTTTATTGTGCCGGAGCCTTAAAATTTAATCCGCTTGTTAAAAACAGAAAATGGGCGTTGACTTTCCTTCATGGCAACTGTAACATCAGAATAATTGAATATTCCAAATCCGGTTGGGCAGGCGACTGCTTCAAGTTTTGTGGCTTAAGGGTGGAGAGCTTCGCACGAAGTTTTGTGCCCTTTTTTTATTAAACATTCTAATAATCAAAGGAGTTGTGACATCTATGAAAGTGAATTTTACTGAAACGGTGCTGCGCGACGCAAATCAATCCCTTATCGCCACTCGAATGCCTTTTTCGGATTTCGAATCTGTTCTGGAAACTCTGGACAAGGCAGGGTATTACTCCCTTGAATGCTGGGGAGGTGCAACCTTTGATTCCTGCCTTCGTTACTTAAATGAAGATCCGTGGGAGCGACTCCGGAAAATCAAGGCAAAAGTCAAAAACACGAAGCTTCAAATGCTCCTTCGCGGGCAGAATATTCTTGGATATAAGCATTATCCGGATGATGTTGTGAGGAAGTTTGTTGCTCATGCGGTACAGGACGGAATGGATATTTTCCGGATATTTGATGCACTGAATGACTTCCGCAACATTGAAGTTGCTGTAGATGAGACGCTGAAGCAAGGTGCTCATGCGCAGGGCTGCATCTGCTATACGACAAGTCCGATACATAATCTGGAAAAATATGCTGCGATGGGCAAAGAACTTGAAGCCCTCGGCGTAAATTCCATCTGCATTAAGGATATGGCGGGAATCATGGGGCCGCAGGAAGCATACGATCTGATAAAGGCCCTAAAAGCAACGGTTAAAGTACCTGTATTTCTTCATACACATTCCACAACGGGTCTCGGTCCGATCACGTACGCAAAGGCCGTTGAGGCAGGCTGTGACGGCATTGATACTGCCATCTCATCTTTCTCAGGCGGAACATCCCAGCCTTCGACAGAGACCCTGAACTATGCTCTGAAACAAATGGGCTATTCAACTGACTTAGATGAAAAAGTATTAAAGGAGATCAATGATTTTTTCAAGCCGCTAAAGGCAAAATATCTTGCATCCGGCCTGATGGATACTTTTGTCCTGGGCACGGAGACCGATGCCCTGATATACCAGGTGCCGGGCGGCATGCTGTCCAATCTTATTTCTCAGCTGAAGACACAAAACGCAATTGACAAGCTTGATGCTGTGCTTGAAGAGACCCCTAAGGTGAGGAAGGATCTCGGTTATCCTCCGCTTGTTACTCCGATGAGTCAGATTGTCGGCGTACAGGCAGCTTCCAATGTCCTTGCCGGCGAGCGGTACAAGAACATATCCAATGAGGTCAAATCATATCTTCGCGGTGAATACGGCAAAGCACCTGGAGAAGTCAGCGAAGAACTTGTAAGAAAAGTACTCGGAGATGATAAGCCAATAACGACAAGATTTGCCGATACACTCGAACCGGCATTTGAGAAGATCAAGCTCCAGCTTGGAAGCCTTGCCCGCAGTGATGAAGATGTTCTTTCCTATATTGCTTTCCCGCAGATTGCCGAGAAGTTTTTCAAGGACAGGGAAGACCGCGAGAGCCAGATCGTTAACTATACAATCGTTAAGAAGTAGGAGGCCCAAAATATGAGCGTGCTCGAAAGTTTTCCTGTAGCGCTTTTTGTCTTTGCCATGGTTTTTGCGCTGCTTGCCGTCTTATATATCCTTATTGTTTTATTTTCCATTGGAATTCGTGCTGTTGAGAAAAGACACAGGGCGGCCGGGGCAAGAATTATTGTACCGGAACCTGCTGCGGCTGCGGTGCCAGCTGAACCCGAAGAGATTTTTTCGTCAGGACAACTCAAACTGCAGAATGTTGATGAGCGTACAGCTGCCATGATTATGGCGATTGTAAGCGATGAATCCGGTATTCCGCTGTCTGAATTGTGTTTCAAATCCATAAAGGCAAAAGTGTAGAAAATTTTGAACGGAGGGAATCTCATGATATATGTAGTTACTATTAATGACAAAGAGTATGAAGTTGAAGTAGAACTCGGCAAAGCAAATATCATAAAAACAACAGTCGTAACGGCTCCTGCAGCACAGGCGGCCCCCGCTTTTACACCTGCTCCCGTTTCTGTACCGGTTTCTCAGCCGGCAGCCATCGCTTCAGGCTCGGAAATTATAAAAGCGCCCATGCCCGGTACCATTCTGGATATTAAAGTCCAGCCCGGCCAGATGATAAAAAAAGGCGAAATCATTCTGATTCTTGAAGCTATGAAAATGGAGAACGAAGTCCTTTCTTCTGCCGCTGGTGTTGTCAAACAAATAGTCGTTGCAAAAAACGCTATTGTCTCCACCGGTGACGCACTTGTCGTTATTCAGTAAGGGGGAGAGTCATGATTATTGAAGCCTTAAAAACGATATGGAACAGTTCTGGCTTTTCAGCAATGACGATACAGCAATTTATTATGATTGCTGTCGCATGCATACTGATTTATCTGGCTATTGTAAAAAAATTCGAGCCGCTTCTACTGCTTCCCATCGCGTTTGGTGTACTGCTGGCAAACCTTCCGCTGACAGGACTCATGGATGGACCTGCATCTTCATCGGAACCGGGCGGTCTCCTTTACTATTTATACCAGGGTGTAAAGCTTGGCATATATCCGTCCCTTATTTTCCTTGGAATTGGAGCAATGACTGATTTTGGGCCCTTGATTGCCCGTCCGTCAAGCCTGTTCCTTGGTGCTGCTGCACAATTCGGCATAATCATTGCATTTATAGTGGCAATCGCACTGGGATTCGATCCTCAGGAGGCATCCTCAATCGGGATAATCGGAGGTGCGGACGGTCCCACTGCCATTTATCTGACATCCAGGCTGGCTCCGCATTTATTGCCTGCGATTGCTATTGCGGCTTACTCCTATATGGCCTTGATCCCACTGATACAGCCTCCGATCATGCGCGCAATTACAACAGAAAAAGAACGCAAAATAAAAATGAAGCAGCTGCGTGAGGTTTCAAAACTTGAAAAAGTTTGTTTCCCTATCGTTGTCACGATTTTATGCGTACTCCTTTTACCGGCTGTTGCTCCGCTCATCGGCATGCTGATGCTTGGCAACCTGTTTAAGGAATCCGGCGTTGTGGAGCGCCTGTCATCAACAGCACAAAACGCATTGATTAACATCGTTACCATATTTCTTGGTGTTACGGTTGGCGCGACTGCTAAAGCCGAGACGTTTTTACAGCCGGAGACGCTCAAGATTATCGCGTTAGGCCTGATGGCATTTATGTTCAGCACGGCAGGCGGCCTGCTCTTAGGTAAGGTTATGTGTGTGATGTCGGGCGGCAAAATTAATCCTCTTATTGGTTCTGCTGGTGTATCCGCGGTTCCTATGGCAGCTCGTGTATCACAGGTTGAAGGACAGAAGGCAAGGCCGGGCAACTACCTTCTGATGCATGCAATGGGACCCAATGTAGCGGGTGTTATCGGTTCAGCCGTTGCGGCAGGAATATTGTTATCTCTTTTTGGCTGAAATACTTGTCCGGTTAACTGCAGATTTGCTTGTGATTTAATTCATAGCTGTCAGACTTCCTAACGATCAGGCAGGAAGTCTGACAGCTGTTTTTTATATGATTCAATTCGGGAAATATGCAAGCCTTGTTCGAATTTGTTTATGAGTGTACAATTTTCTCAAGCTGTATGGTGTTATTATTCATTAAATTGAACATAGACAGGCAAGCCATTCATGCATCGGGGAAAAGAAGATGGGCGAAAAAGTTCACGGGCTGAGAAATAATATACAGGCTCTTGCCAACCGGCTTAATAAATCAGTCTACTCAACATTCAGGCGCAGTCTTCGCAGAAGACTGGCTGCGCTGATTCTTTTGATTGCCATCGGCCCGCTGTCTGTAGCAACGGCGATTTCTTATTACAATTCCAAGCAGGCGATGGAGAGCAAGGTTCTCGGGCAGGATGCTGCTCAGATTGAATGGGTTCAGAAGTCTCTTGAAGGCAATCTTGACCGAATGAATAAGACACTTGCCGCCTTTTTTTATGAGAACCTGGTTGATTTTTATATCTCCAAGATAGGTACGGACAGCAATCTTGCAACTCTGGCCTCTGCTTATTTTAAGGACAAACTCGGTACAAGCCTTTATGCAAATATTAAAGACGTCGAAGGCATTGCTCTTTTCATCCCCGGGAAAAACATCGCATACAAATCATCACAGTCCTCCACAACAGAAATAATAACGTTAGAAGACGGGTTCTTCGAGAGCAATGTGATCCTGGGCTCCGAACACGACCTGGTCGTTGCCAATACGGAGAATCTGAACTTCAGCCCCTATTCCGAACCTTCCAGCGGCCTGTATCTCAAAAAGTATTATCGTAATTTTAAGGATCACAGCATCCAGGGCATTCTCGTGGTGCAGCTGCGCTGGAATTTTTTGCAGGAAACAATGGATCTTTTGAAGAGCGGTGATGATAGCCGGGTATTTCTTATGAACGCTGACGGTGAACTTATTGTGGAAACAGACACCTCAACCTTTCCTGCAGACCGGATGAAGCAGCTGCTGCTGCAAATGGAAGAAAATAAAAACGACATCACAGCAAAGAAGTACCAGATATTTGACGGTCAGTATGTTTTTATTGAGAAACTGGCAGACGAAATCTACCTGTGTAAGACGATTCCTACAAGTGTCGTCAGCGCATCATACACTAAGACGCTGGATTTCCAGATAATGATGATCCTGATAACAGCAGGTCTGGTTATTTTGTTGACATTCTTTATCAGCTCGCGCATGACCCGGCCCATTCTGCGCCTGGCTTCCTCCATGCAGGGGATGGGTTCGACGATCGAAGATATTTCGAATTTGAAGATACCGGAAATTACTTCTAATGATGAGATAAAAATCCTTGAGCAGAGCTACAGGATGATGCTGCAGCGCATTAAGGAATTAATTGACAGCGAATATCTGCAGAAAATAAAACTGCAGGAAGCCTATCTTATGGCGCTCCAGGCCCAGATTAATCCGCATTTTATGTATAACACGCTGCAGATGATCGGCGGTATGGCAGTTGAAAATAACTCGCCGCAGATCTATGAGGCGATCACGGCATTCAGCAATATGATGCGCTATAACATGCGTTCCGGCGAGGATCTGGTTACTCTGCGGGATGAGATGAACAATGTGGGCAACTATCTGAAGATTCAGCAAATGCGTTCTGACGGAAAGCTTGACATAAGAACACAAGTCGACCCGGCCGTTGACGGTTATATGATACCCAAGCTTTCGATACAGCCGCTTGTAGAGAATATCTTCAAGCATGGATTCGTCAAGACAGTCAGGAAACACCGCATTCAAATCCGGATTAAAGAACTGTCAGATTGTATTGAAATCCAGGTCGAAGATAACGGGAAAGGAATTTCGGACGAAAAACTTGCTGAGATTCGCACTTCGCTGGCGGTGCCTTCGTCTCTGTCCATGAAAAAACTGGAGAATCTAGGACTTGGCAATATTCACAACCGGATACGGCTGTTTTTCGGAGAAGCCTATGGCTTATCAGTTGACAGTGCCTACGGCAAAAAAACCGTTATGACAATGAAAATCGGTAAAGTTCTTCCGGCGGAGGTGCAGCTCCATGATTAAAGCCATAATTATCGAAGATGAAAAATGGTCGCGGACAGTCCTTAAGGCGTTCGGTGAGTGGGATAAGCTTGGCATCAGCCTTGTCGGTGAGGCCAGTGACGGTGAAGAGGGTCTGGCACTGATCGAGCGGTTGAATCCGGACATTATCATCACTGACATGAATATGCCGAACATTGACGGAGTTGAGATTTTGAAGCAGCTTCATGACAGGCACAGCGAAGCCAAGATCATCGTAATCAGCGGGTATGATCTTTTCGACTATATGCGTCAGGCCATTAAGTCGAAGGCCTTTGAGTATCTGCTTAAACCGATTGACGCATCGGAACTGAACAGGGTTCTCGGCAACTGTGTTAAAGAAATTTACCTGCAGCACAAGAGCGACTTCACTCTGGCCTACCAGCAGATGGAAAAACAGCTGATGGAATATCTGGTGGAGCAGCGCAGGCAGCTTACACAGGTGCTGCGCGAAAAGAATTATCTCCTGGCTGAGAGGCAGATCAGGGAATTAAAAAAGGGTCTCCCGTCAAAAAAAGAAGACGAAATGCTTCTGGTGCGATTGGTCGATGATACGCTGACCACAACAATACAGGAAAACATATTGCTGCCTTCGGGAAAAGATGAGGCGGTGCATAATGCATACAGGAAGCTTAAAAAAGATGCGGAAAAAGGAATTGTGCTGGATACATATATGGACTCCCTGCTGAACGTTATTAAAATTGGAATAGATCTTCACAACCAGGTGCTCGAAGACGAAAAGAAGCCGATGGTCGTCCAGGTGAAGGACTACATAGACCGGCAGTATGCTGAGAATATAAGTCTCGAGAAGATTGCCAGGCAATTCTATACCAGTAAGGAATATCTAAGCGCGGCTTTTAAGCAGCGCTACAAATGCAACATGAGCCAGTATATCCTTCAGCTGAAAATGGAAGAAGCAAAACGGATGATCGAGCGCGGTGTAGCGCTGTCGCAGGTAGCTGAACGGCTCAGCTATTCTGATGTCCACTATTTTTATAAAGTCTTTAAGAAATATTTCAACGCTTCGCCAAAGGATATGAAGACCCAATATGACGAAGGAAAAAAAGCCGGATCATAAAAGCAGACATTAATATAGTGCACAAATCCTCCTTAATATTTTCCGGTTTCTTGCCGCACAATGCTGTAAATTGAAGCTGTACCAAAGAGGAGTGCTGCGAAAGCGGCAAAAAAGAAAACCTAGGAGGAAATATATGAAAAAGGGTTTGGCAAAAGTTGTGTCACTATTGGTTTTGGGCGGTGTCTTACTTTCCGGCTGCGGGACCAATACGACCGC
Organism: Mageeibacillus sp. UBA5770; assembly: GCA_002418705.1. The sequence goes on from DIEQ01000108.1 coordinate 48,498, forward strand.
ATCCACGACCGCCGCAGGAGCATCCGACAGTTCAGGTGAATCTACCGGCGCAGCAACACAGGCAACTGCAGCGGCAGGCGATACCGTAACACTTAATGTTTTTAACCCCCAGCCCCGATTTGAAGAACAGTATGCAGCATACCTTGACCAGTTCTGTGTCTACTATGAAGAGCAGACCGGAGTAAAGGTAGAATACAATCTCGAAATGCCTACGGCAGATACAGCCCCTCAGATTCTCAAGACAAGACTTACCACCGGAGATGCGCCTGACGTGTTCACCGTTCATGCCATCAACGAAAAGCAGGATTACTTTAATGCCGGCTATCTGGAAGATCTGTCCGGAGAAGCATGGGTAGATACGCTTTATGACAGCGCAAAAGCTGCTGTAACAGAAAACGGCGGCAAGGTTGTCTGCCTGCCTCTTGAGAGCCTTACATGGGGATACCTTTACAACAAAGATATCTATACAGAGCTTGGACTCAAGGTTCCGATGACACTTGATGAGATGAACAGCAATATTGCTGCCATCGAAGCAGCCGGTTACACACCTTTCCTGTCAGCATATGCAGAATCCTGGATTCCGCAGCTCTTCCTGCCGCTGACTGTCGGTGCTTATGTCAAAACAACAAACACAGATTTCGTTACTAAGATGTCCGGTGATGCCGGCTCATTCTCCGAGATTTCGGGAATGTTTGACATCATTGACCTTGTAAATGCACACACCAACGAGGATGCCCTTGATTTCGGCAACGACAACGGCTGTGTTGAATTTGCAACCGGAAACTACGCCATGTGGGTCCAGGGTCCCTGGGATTCAGAGTCCATCCTGACTGCTGATCCTGAATTTAACCTTGGTGTTGCCCCTCTTCCTGTCAGTAATGACGCCTCACAGACGGTTATCAACAACTCCGTTTCTACTTCGTGGGCCGTCTCTTCGACCAGTGAGCACAAGGATGTAGCAAAGGCTATGATCGCTTACTTCCTGAATGCAGACACATCAAATGATTTCTTCCAGTCCGTTCAATTCAATCCGCTTTCCACCGTCCATACTTTCGAGCCGTATCCGTGGATTGCTGAAGCTACAACCTACGTAGAAGCCGGCAAGTCCGTACTTGATCCGTCAATACCCCAGGCTGTAAAAGATGAGTCCGGCATAATTCTTCAGGCTTACTGGCAGGGAACTGCGACAAAAGAACAAGTTATGAGTGACCTCGATACAACATGGAAGACCTATAACGCAACAAACAAGTGATTAACATCACCTGGTGAATGAAAGTGGGTCGAAAGGCTCACTTTTATTCATTGCGCTTACGCTGCCCGTGACACAGGTTTCATATTCACATGGAGGTTTATATGAAAGGCAAAGCACTTAAACAATACGGGACATTCTTCCTGTTCCTTCTCCCGGCATTGATTCTATATTTCGTATATCTTGTTATTCCCACTTTCGCAGGACTGTCATACAGTCTGACCGACTGGAACGGACTGAATCCTGATTACAATTTTGTCGGCATCAGTAATTTTGTCGAGGCACTGACCAAAGATACTTACTTCCTGAATTCGATGTTCTTCAGTCTCAAATACGTAGTAGTAATGGTAATTCTATCCAATGTCATTGCCATGGGACTCGCGGTATTGATCGATTCCCGTATAAAGACACAGAGTCTGTTCAGAACCGTATTTTTCATTCCAAATATGATCAGCCTGATCATCGGTGCCTATATCTGGAAATTCATTTACCAGTATGTTATGGAGGAGTTGTCAAAAATCGGGTTCCTTGGATTCCTCGATCAATCCTGGCTCAGCAATTCGAAATACTCCTTCTGGGCGATTGTTGCCATGTCTTTATGGACAAGCGTCGGCTATCTGATGGTTATTTACATAGCAGCCCTCCAGGGTGTGCCAACCGAAATGAAGGAGGCTGCCCGGGTTGACGGTGCAAACTCCTTACAGGTATTCAGAAATGTAACGCTGCCGATGATTATGCATGCCGTTACAATCAACCTGTTCCTGATGCTGAATAATTCCTTCAAGGCTTTTGACCAGATCTATGGTCTGACCGGAGGCGGTCCGGCCAGAAGTACGGAAGTAATGGCGCTGAACGTATACAGAGAAGCCTTCTCCAGCTATTTCCGATTCGGTTATGCCAGTGCCAAAGCTGTCATCCTGTTCTTGTTTGTACTGGTCATCACGCTGATTCAGCTCTCGATAACGCGTAAAAAAGAGGTGAGTGCATAATGAAAAAGAAAAAGATTACCTCTGCGGTTATTACCCTCATTCTGATTATCGCCGGCTGTGTGTCTCTTTTTCCGGTGTATGTTGCCGTCATTAATTCGATGAAGTCGAATAAGGACATGATGCAGTCAATCCTCGGGATGCCGTCCCAGTTCCATTTTGAGAATTTCGCGAAAGCCATCGAGAAACTTGATTTCCTCAAGTCTACCGCGAATACGTTTTACCTGACGGTACTTGCCGTGGCAGGAATCATCCTGTTCAGTTCACTGGCCGGGTACAAACTCGCCCGTACCAATAACAAACTGAGCAAGTTCATATATGTATTATTTGTCGCTTCCATGCTGATTCCTTTCCACTCCATCATGATTTCACTGACCAAAGTGTCCATGGTAGTCGGTTCCAAAGGCTCTCTTACCGGTCTTGCAACAATCTACATCGGACTTGGCCTCAACATGGCAGTGTTCCTGTATGTCGGTTTTGTCAAATCCATCCCTCTGGAAATCGAAGAGGCTGCCATTGTCGACGGCGCCGGTCCGTTCAGCACCTTCTTCCTTATCGTATTTCCGCTGCTTAAGCCGATCACAGCGACCATTATGATCCTTGATGCACTCTGGGCGTGGAATGACTTCCTGCTTCCGCTCCTTATGATCACGGATTCGGATAAATACACACTGATCCTGTCGGCCAGTGTGTTCTTCGGAAAATATTCGGCGGATTGGACCGCGCTTCTGGCAGGTCTTCTCATGACTAGTGTTCCAATGGTAATTTTCTACCTGATTTTCCAGAAACATATTGTTAAGGGTGTTGCGGCCGGTGCTATCAAGGGCTGATCCGCACCGCGAAAAGGAGAGCTATGGATATTAAATGGATTCAGACAACCCGCTCAGAGCCATTTCGAAATATGAATTATGAAGGCAGCCAGGACAAGCAGTCTGACACCGCTGCCGTTCTGACTGACCTTAAAGACCAGACGATACAGGGTTTCGGCGGCTGCTTTAATGAACTTGGCTGGATAGCGCTCCAAAAACTGCCGCCTGAGAAACAAAACGAAATCCTTGATCTTCTGTTTGACGGCAAAGAGGACGGCCTGGCGCTGAACTTCTGCAGGATGCCAATCGGCGCGAGTGACTACGCGGATGAGTGGTACAGTCATAATGAAACCGAAGGCGACTTTGAGATGAATAACTTTTCAATTGAAAGGGACAGGAAGTATCTTCTTCCCTATATCCGGGAGGCAAAGAAACGGGTAACTGATTTGAAGCTCTTTGCTTCACCCTGGAGTCCGCCGACATGGATGAAGCACCCGCGTGCATATAACTTCGGGACGCTCGTCTGGGAAAAAGAGAACCTGGCTGCATATGCCCTGTATCTTGCGAAGTTTATCGAGGCGTATGCCGCTGAAGATATTGAAATCAGTCAGCTTCATATTCAAAATGAGCCGATGGCCGATCAGAAATTTCCGTCGTGCAAATGGACCGGTGAAAAATTCGCCGAGTTTATCGGCAAGTATCTGGGCCCGGTCTATGAAGAACGCAAGTTGTCTGCAGAGATCTGGCTGGGAACATTGAACGGTCCGGATATGTTTGATTATGTCAGCTACATGAAAACCGGCTACAATCATTATGCCAATCTTGTACTTCATGACCCGGATGCGTCGAAATACGTCAAAGGTGTCGGCTATCAGTGGTCCGGGAAGTTTGCCATACAACAGACGCATAAGAGCTTTCCGGAGATCGGACTGATGCAGACGGAGAATGAATGCGGGGACGGTAGTAATTCCTGGGAATACGCCCAGTATGTTTTCGACCTGTTCAGGCACTACCTGTCCGGCGGGGCAAATGCCTATACCTACTGGAACATGGTTCTTGAAGAAGGCGGGGAGAGTACCTGGGGCTGGAAGCAAAATACGATGATTAGTGTTCTGCCCGACCAGAGGTCCTATCGCATCAATCCTGAATTCTACGTTATGAAGCATTTCAGCAGGTTCATACAAAAGGGAGCCGTCAGAGGGGAAGTGACCGGACATTGGGCGTCTAATACGACTGCCTTTACAAATCCGGACGGCTCCATAGTATTCGTGCTTAACAATCCCCTGCAGCGGAATATGACGGTTCAGATTCAGGCGGAGGGTGAATCCTATTCGTTTGAACTTGCACCGGATTCTATGCACACGATTCTTTTGTTAAAATAGCTTGAAAATATGAATCGAAACAGAACATTGCTGAGGGTCGAAAAACATGGATAAATTACTTTACGGTGTAGCGTACTACGATGAATACATGCCTTATGACAGGCTGGACAAAGATGTTCAGTTAATGAAAGAAGCCGGCATTAACCTGGTTCGAATAGCGGAATCAACCTGGAGTACGCATGAACCGCACAATGGTGTGTTTGATTTCACCTCGGTAGACAGGGTACTGGACGCCATGCACGCTGCCGGTATCCATGTCATTGTCGGTACGCCGACGTATGCCATTCCCGCCTGGATGGCCGCTGAACACCCTGAAGTACTGGCTGTTACAAAAAGCGGCCCCGGTAAATACGGCGCACGCCAGATCATGGATATTACAAGCCCGGCGTACCTGTTCTATTCAGAAAGAATCATCAGGCGCCTGATATCGCATGTGTGCCGCCACCCGGCGGTAATCGGCTACCAGGTTGACAATGAGACAAAGCATTACGGCACACTGGGTCCGAATGTCCAGAACCTTTTCGTCAAATACATGCGCAGCCGGTTCCCTTCACTCGACGACCTGAATCGGGAGATGGGCCTTGCATACTGGAGCAACCGCATCAACAGCTGGGAAGAGTTCCCCAGTGCCGAAGGTACAGTCAATGCAAGCCTCGCCGGTGCGTTCAGTACATTCCAGCGAAAACTTGTTACTGATTTCCTTGCCTGGCAGGTTTCCATCGTTAATGAGTACAAACAGGAGCAGCAGTTTGTAACACACAATTTTGACTTCGACTGGCGCGGTTATTCATACGGCGTCCAGGCGGATGTGGATCACTTCGCTGCCGCGAAAGCGATGGATATTGCCGGCTGTGACATTTATCACCCGTCACAGGAGGCTCTGACCGGTGCGGAGATAGCCATGGGCGGCGACATTACACGTTCGCTGAAACGCGATAATTATTTTGTTCTCGAGACCGAGGCTCAGGCGTTTGCAGCCTGGACGCCCTTCCCGGGACAGCTGCGGCTGCAGGCCTTCAGCCATCTGGCATCGGGTGCCGACATGGTCGAATACTGGCACTATCACTCCATCCATAATTCATTCGAAACATATTGGAAAGGGCTCCTGAGCCATGATTTTGAACCGGGGCCGGCCTATTTTGAGGCGCAGACGATCGGAAAAGACTTTGCAAGGCTCTCAGACCGGCTTCTTCATCTGAAAAAGGCAAACAACACGGCAATCCTGGTCAGTAACGAGTCCCTGACGGCTTTGAAGAACTTCTCCTACAGCATGAACATCGACTACAACGCAGTCATGCGGCAGATGTACGATGCGCTGTACAAAATGAATATTGAATGTGATTTCCTGGGTCCGGCTGCAGAGAACCTGGAAGAATACCGGGTCATTGTCGTCCCGCCGCTTTACGCAGCGCCGAATGCCCTGCTGCAGCGCCTCAACCGTTTTGCTGAAAACGGCGGACATGTTGTATATGGGATAAGAAGCGGCTTCAGCGACGAGAACGTTAAGGTTCGTGTCACAAACCAGCCTGGAATAATTGGAGAGGCCTGCGGCACATATTATGACCGCTTTGTGTCAGCCGTGCACATCACAATAAAAGGAGCCGTTCTTGATCTGGGTGAAGCAAAGACAGAACTTGCCAATATCGCCGAACTCCTGGAGTCCCGCGGTTCTGAGATCCTGGCAGAGTATGAGCACCCGTACTGGGGTAAGTATGCGGCCATTACACAAAAGAAAACCGGAACGGGATCAGCCACCTATATCGGCTGCTGCCCGGATGAATCCGTATATGGAAAAGTGTTTGAACAGGTGTTTAGAAATGCCGGCCTGCGGGGCTGTGAACAGACCCTCGCTTTTCCTGTCATCGTACGCAGCGGAACGAATCAGTATGGCTGCAGGATTCACTATATTTTTAATTACTCGATGGAGAAGGCATCTCTTCAAAATCCTTTCGGCGATGCAGCGGAACTTCTCTCGGGCCGGGCAGTCCCTGCGGAGGAATCACTGGACGTCGAGCCCTGGGGTTTTGTGATATTGGAAGAGAAGTAATAAAAAACAGGAGAAAGCAGAGGTTAGTATGGAACGTGACATCAGCAAATTACTCGCGCAGTTAACACTCGAGGAAAAAGCAAGCCTTTGTTCCGGAAAAGATATGTGGCAGACCAAGGCGGTCGACCGTCTCGGAATACCTTCGATTGTAATGACAGACGGACCTCACGGCGTGCGCCGGGTAAGTGACATCGAAGATCCGGTCGGCGCATCGCAGGCAATTCCTGCGACGTGTTTCCCATCGGCCGCGACGCTCGCCTGTTCCTGGGACCGCGATCTGATGTATAAGCTCGGAACTGCGCTGGGTGAAGAATGCCAGGCAGAAGAAGTCAGCATATTACTTGGACCCGGTGCCAATATTAAAAGATCACCGCTATGCGGACGCAATTTCGAATATTTCTCAGAAGATCCCTGCCTCTCGTCAGCGCTGGCCCGCAAGCACATCGAAGGTGTACAGAGCCAGGGTATCGGAACCTCCCTCAAGCATTTTGCCGTTAATAATCAGGAGACCAGAAGATTTGCGATCAACGCAGTCGTCGAAGAGCGGGCTCTCCGCGAGATCTATCTGGCAAGCTTCGAAGAAGCCGTCAAAGCACAGCCATGGACTGTCATGTGTGCCTACAACCGGGTCAACGGTGAATACTGCTCAGAGAATAAATACCTCCTGACTGATGTCCTTAAGAAGGAATGGGGATTTGAAGGCTGGGTCGTATCTGACTGGGGCGCCGTCAATGAGCGTCCGCTGGGCGTTGCAGCCGGTCTTGACCTTGAAATGCCCGGCAGAAAAAACTGCCCCGGTGATAAGCAGATTGTTGAAGCGGTACAAGCAGGGACTTTATCAGAAGAAGCCATTGACCGGGATGTCCTGCGTATTCTGAACATCGTCCAAAAGGCTGCTGACAACAAGAAAACCGGTACCGAATACAGCAAACCTGAGCACCATGCATTAGCTAGAAAGATCGCGTCCGAGTGCATGGTTCTTCTCAAAAATGATGATTCACTGCTTCCACTATCGAAAAGCGGGAGCTATGCCATGATCGGCGCATTCGCACGGGAGCCGCGTTACCAGGGCGGCGGAAGCTCGCACATCAATCCTCATACGCTCGATATCCTGCTTGATGAAGTCAATAAAAGCGCAGGGGAGAGTAAGATCACCTACGCACAGGGCTTCTATCTTGATAAGGACGAGTCGTCTGAAATTCTCATGGCCGAGGCGGTTCACGCTGCCCGCAGTGCAGATACAGCCGTGCTGTTTCTGGGTCTTCCGGATCGCTGGGAGTCCGAAGGATTTGACCGTACGCACCTCCGTATTCCGGACAACATGATATCTCTTCTGGAAGAAGTCGCAAAAGTTCAGAGCAAAATCGTTGTTGTATTATTCAACGGGTCCCCCATAGAAATGCCCTGGCTGGGACATGCTCAGGCCATCCTTGAAGGATATCTCGGAGGCCAGGCAGCCGGCGGGGCGATTGCCGATATTCTGTTCGGCGACAGCAATCCGAGCGGGAAGCTTGCAGAGACGTTCCCTGTCCGCCTGTCCGACAATCCGTCATACCTGGACTTTCCCGGTGACGGAGAAAGAGTCATCTACCGTGAAGGTATCTTCGTAGGATACCGGTATTATGACTTTAAAGAGATCAAGCCTCAATTCCCCTTTGGCTTCGGCCTCAGCTATACGACTTTTGAATATCCCTTTATAAGCCTCAGCAGGAAATCCATGAAGGATACAGAAGAACTCACTGTGACGGTCCGTGTTAAAAACACAGGGAGTTGTTCCGGTAAGGAAATTGTACAGCTCTATGTCCGGGATGTTGAATCAAAAGCCGTACGTCCCCGAAAGGAACTAAAGGGCTTTGCAAAAGTCGAACTGAAACCGGGCGAAGAGAAGGAAGTCATATTCATCCTCGATAAACGCTCTTTTGCCTATTACAGCGTTGACTTGAAAGGCTGGCATGTCGAGACAGGCGACTTCGAAATCCTCATTGGCGCTTCTTCACAGGATATCCGCCTGTCGGAAACCGTTCATGTCCAGTCGACCGGCACGGTCCGTAAGCGTGTCACCCGGAACACAGTCATCTGTGATGTCCTGGATCTTGAAAACGGCAAAGACCTTCTCGATGGCTTGTCAGGAAGTGCCGCCGAATCCGATGCCCTGGGTGTCGACATGTCTGAATTTTTCAGGGATACGGTTCTTCGAACACTGACGACCTTTGGGTTTATCGACGATGAGGATCTGGACCGCCGCATCGAAGCCATGAACCGAGAGCTCGAAGAAAAATATAGATTAACCTGAAAAAACTATTTTTGTAAAAGTCAGACACATCAGAATGGCCCGCGCTGCAGCGCGGCAGCCGTTCTTCGATAAGAGCGGACTGTTTGCTCTCCTTAACAGCCGGCTCTACGTATCTCAGTGTTGAATAAAGCTGTCTCAATTTTAGTTGAGGTGGCTTTTTTAAGTGGGGGGGACTTATTCTCAATTCGTTTTTCTGTTACGCTGTAAGAATTATCAGAATAAGCTGTTGAATACAGGACCGTTGAGATCTATGAGTTTGAAGGTAGTAAATCCCAATGAAGTCAAAATTATTAAACAAATATTTCTTTGATAAGCCAATACGTACGGAGTTGAATATCTTCTTTTTAGCTCTTGTTATTGTGCCTTTGATTATCATAGGAATCTTGTCTTCTCAAATTATCAGTAATATTTTGATGAGCCAGACTTCGGAACGTTCGAGCCAATATATTGCGCAGAGCATTCAGGCCCTGGATATGAGCCTCGAGGAACTGAATAATATTGTGATTGCAAGTTTGTGGAACCAGAGTCTACAGGATATTCTGCGTGCCGACAGCAGTGATTCTGCCGAGACAAGCGCTGCTGATATAAGCTTTGTTGAAGAAAAACTCAGAAGTATAGCAAATACAAGACGTGATATTGAGTTTTTAATGATTGCCAGAACAGATGGACAAAAATTCTCTTTTTCGACAAGTAATTTATCAAATAATTACACCGCTTATATGACTTCTTTGGATGAGGCGGTTTATTCAGGCGCATCCTTTCAAAGGGGCGAAACGACATGGATTGGATATCCGGATGACAGCAGCATTATTCTGGGTGTGCGTAAAGTCATGGATTTCGAATCGCTGGAAGAATTGGGATATTTATACGTGATTATTAAAGAGGATACAATCAGACAGAAATACGATTCTCTGAAAACAACAGCCAGCAGCTTTTTCGTAGTTAAGGATGCCCTGGGAAATGTCATTTCAAAAAACAGCCCGGATGATATCGATGTAGATTCCGTAGTGTCAACGTCTGATGAAGACAGTACGATGAAGAAAGAAATAATTTCCGGAAAGGAGTTTTATCTGACGTACAAGCAATCAGGATATTCGAACTGGGAGATAAGTCAGTATACTCCTTCCAATGAACTGATGCGTGAGATCTCGCGGATTCAGATCATAATTTTCGCGGTCATAATGATAATCATGTCGATTCTTTTCCTGTTTATGAATTGGTTTTCCAATTATTTAATTCACCCGATTTCTGAAATGCGGGACTTGATGAAAGAAATCCGGCACGAGAATTTCAACATACATGCAGATGAAAGTCGAAATGATGAGATGGGACAGCTGGCTAAGTCATTTAACTTAATGGCTTCCAAAATCAAAAGGCTGATTGAGGAAGACTATAAAAGCAAAATTCTCCTTCAGGAGACCGAGTATAGTTTTTTGCGTGCTCAGATTAATCCGCATTTTCTGTATAATACCCTCGATTCCATCAGCTGGCTTGCGGCTATGGACGGCAATAAGAAAATCAGCAAAATCTCTGTCGCCTTAGGGCGTATTCTTCGGTGGTCCATCTCAAATACCGGAAAGGTTGTCCCTCTGGAAGATGAAGTGAATAACGTGGAGGATTATCTGACCATTCAGAAGCTTCGTTATGGTGAGACCTTACATTATGAAATTGCGGTAGAAGAGAGTGTACGTCAGCTTCCGGTTCCCAAGATGATTTTGCAGCCCCTCGTTGAAAATGCACTTATTCACGGTCTGGAGGGAATTGACGGCAAAAAAGAACTGAAAATATCGGCACAAATGGCGCAGGATCAAATCGTGATTGCTATAGAAGACAATGGTGTGGGTATGTCTGAAGAACGAATCAGTGAGGTTCTGGCCGATAAAATTCAAAATTCCAATTCTTCATACCATGGCGTTGGTGTTTATAATGTGCACAAGCGAATTCAAATGATGTATGGTGAAGATTACGGTCTGGAGATTGTCAGTCAATTAGGCTCGGGGACAAAAGTTCTCATCAGAATACCTGCCCGGACACTTGAAGAACAGGAGGGATGAATATGATTCGTGTTTTAATCGTTGAGGATGAACCGATCATCCGAATGGGAATTCTCAAAGTTATAGAATGGGACAAACTTGGCTGTGAAGTGGCTGCCACTGCCGAAAACGGAGAAGAAGCACTCGAACGCGTTGCGGCAATGATGCCTGATCTGATTATTAGTGATATTAAGATGCCCAAGATGGATGGCCTGTCTATGGTTTCGCAATTGTATGAAAAGTACCCTCACATAAAGGTGATTCTGCTCAGCGGATATAAAGAGTTTGATTATGCGCAAAAGGCCATTGAGTATGGCGTCAGTGAATACATTTTAAAACCGGTGGATCAGGATAAATTAGAGGAGACGATTGAACGGGTAGTTGGCGAGATCCGGATGGCTCAAAAAATGAACGCCGAAAGGTCTGCACTTCTCGAGAAGGTTCACTCCAGCATTCCTGTTTTGAAGGATAAATTCATTGCAGACCTGCTCTTTTCTTCGCCAAGCAGCATTTACAATATATACGACAGACTTGATTATTTTGGAGTATCCGTTGGCGAATTCGTTCTGCTTGCAACCCATATAGACTCATTCTATGATCTTGAGCAGCATTTCACAGAAGACGATATAAACGTCCTTCTGTATCTGATTATCGAACAGGTTGAAAACCTGCAGGAATCATTTGATTTCTCGACGATTACGTATATACGAGATAAAACAGTATATATGATTGTAAGTCAAAGCGGCAAAGATGAGTTGAATTTAGATACCCTTCAGGAGTATTGCCATCAATTATCTTTAAACGTTGCAAAAAACGGTAAATTTACTGTTTCTATTGGTATAAGCAATTTTTACAGCGGACCCTTGTTTTTAAAAAAGGCCAGAGCCGAAGTCGACCAGTGCCTGTCCATGTGCTACTACCTTGGACCGAACAGTGTGATTCACATCCGTGACCTGGTTGAACAGAAAAATGACGCGGCGAAGCTGGAAGTTGAAACCAGCGGATATCTTAATGCGATCCGCAATGGTATCGGAATTCTTGAAGAGGCTGAAAAAATCTGTTGGCAGATTGAACAGGTCAGGGATGGTGTTAACACCAGAAGTATTGTTACTGAAGTAGTTATGGCTTCGATCCGGACATGCAGTGAATTGTATGGGGAAACGACTAAGTTGAAGGAGTATTTTAATGAGGCGCTTATACAGATTCATTCGGCAAAAACGATAAACAGCCTGATAACAATTATGAAAGATAACGGGATTCGTCTTGAATCCTATGTAAGAGAAAAGGTGAATTCGAAAACGCAATACACAATGGAACGTGCCGTAATGTATCTTCAGGAAAATGTTTCCCGCGAAGTATCCTTAGAAGAAGTCGCTGATTATGTGTATATGAGCAAATGGTACTTTAGTAAATTATTCAAGAAAGCAATGGGTTTGAATTTTTCGGAATATATTATGAAAATGCGGATTGAAAAGGCGCAGAAGCTGATCCGTGAGAATCCAATGCTAAAGAATTATGAAGTAGCGGAAATGCTGGGATTTGAAAATGTGCGGTACTTCAGCCAGCTTTTCAAGAAAGTTACGGGACTTACCCCGAGTGAATTTAGAGGCTGATGATGGAGAAAAGAAAATTATTCGGTGGAAACAGGCTCTATTTTGTCAGTGCGCTGCTTATGTTGGCAGGGATACTGATGGTCGTTTTTGTGTTTGGGTATCAGAAGGAAGCGCCTGCAAGTGCCGTGAAAGAAGAAAAAAGGCTGACGTTTGCGCTTTGGGGCGACGTTGAGATGCAGAAGGCGATCGAAGAAGTCGTTGATGTTTTCATGCGCCAAAACGACTGTATCGTCGATGTATACTGTTATTCTTCCGAAGATGAACTGAAATCAAAAACCATCGGTCAGATTGCAGCCGGTAAATCGTATGATGTTTTCTATGTGGACTCTAATACGCTTTCGCTCCTGCAGAAAGGATCATGGTTAAGTGATCTGAATGATGTTGTAGACGATCGTCGGGCTGACGGAGATGAATACTATGCGGCAGCATTGGCCAGCGGAACCTTCGGAGGCGATCAATATGCTCTGCCGACGGGTGTCATGCCGTATTTGATTTACTATAATTTATCGTATTTTGAAAAGAATGGTTTGGAAAATCCGCAGATGTATTTTGAGGATAAGCGTTGGGATTTCGAAGGATTTTCAGAATGTTCGGAAAATCTTCAGGAAAAAACAAACAAAGAAGTATTCTATATGGATGATGCCTGGACAACGATAGAAGCATTCTGCCGGTCGGAAGGCGGCAGTTTTATTTTTCAAAATGAAAGTCTGCTGCTTGACAGTCAGGCAAGCCAAACTTTGGAGAAGCTCGTCCTTCTAAAAAACAAGAATGTTATTTATTACTGGGACGCTAAAGCAGAACCGATTACGATCCAGGAGCTTTTCGTTACAGGAAAGATTCCTATGATGGTCGGTGACCTTAATATGACCCGGGAATGCAGTAAAATAAAGGATTTTAAGTGGGATGTTGTGCCGCTCCCATCTGTAAACAGCGATTTTTCAAACTCTGTGTTCTATGTTCCGCTTATTGCCGTCTCAGATGGGGAGAATAGTGAATTAGCAAAAAAATTCCTGGATTTTTATGTCAGCGGTATGGGACAAAAGCTTCGTCTGGAACATGGCGAGTGCTTAATTCCTTCCCTGAATATGACTTTCTATACAAGCATGGGGAACGTAAAGTTTCCCGATCATTCAAATTACTATTTCTTTGCTATTGAAAACGGTTATTCGGACAGCGAACCAAAACTGTCCGAAAAGGAAAAGACAAGCATCATACAGATTTGGCAGGAAAAACTTGTTTGATAAGTGGGGAGTAGTTAAAGCTATGAGTAAAAAACGAAATTTTGTAATTGCAGTTATATTGACCTGTGCATTTATTTTAACCGGATGCAGCCAGCAAGGTGTCAGCAAAGATGATTCATCGTTGAAATTTGCATATATCTCTAAGGACTTGAATCACTACTGGTTTCAGCAGGTAGAAAATGGCATTCAGTCGAAATGTGAAGAACTGGGAATCTCAGTCACTTCTTTTGATGCTCAGTTTGATGATGTAAAATGTATGGAAGCAGTACAACGCGTTGTGGATGAAAAATACGACGGACTTTTTATTTGTACGACCAATCAGCAGCTGGGACCTCAAATTGGCGACCTGTGCCAGGCAGCCGGCATCCAGGTTATTACTATTGACGACCCGATGAAAGACAGCTCAGGGAAAAGTTTCCCTTATGTCGGCATGGCAACGCGTGAAATGGGAGCCATCGGCGGCGTCGCCCTGGCAAAACTGGCAAAGGAAAAAAACTTCTTCGAAGAAGGTAATAATATAAAGATATTCGAGCTTGATGTTCCATCGCTGAGTGTGTTCAGGGAACGGCTGAGCGGTTATGAAGAAGCACTTCTGACTAACACATCAATCTCTAAGGACGATATCCTTGTATTGGACGTGCCTGATGGTATGTATGAAAAAAACTATGAGGCATGCATTAAATATTTTTCTGAACAGCCCGAGGGAGATGTAACCCATTGGATTATCTGCGGTGTAAATGATGACAGTGCATTAGCACCTATGCATGCATTAAGGGACCTTGGATTTGATATGGACAATGTTATAGCATGCGGGCTTGGCGGATATGAATTAAGCATCGCCGAATTCGAAGAGGGCAACAGAAATTACATTACGACGATGACACAGCCGGATGTCGAAGGCTCAAAGGCTGTGGAGATGCTGTACGAATATTTAGTTAATGGCAGCGAACTGGCATCATCGGTGGTGTTAGGCGGAAAAATAGCAACATGTGATAACTATCTGGTATTTTTTAATTATAATAAACTTTCAGACAATAACTGATTCAGAAATCAACGTATTGATATATCCAAGCTTGCCCGGGACGCTGAATCTGGCGTTCCGGGCAATTTTTTTGTGCGGAAACTGAAATCGTGACATACATTTTTGTGCGTAATAAACAATGTTTGCAGCTTTTTAGTGGTGATTAGGAAATAAGTTGAACAATATATCTGACCTTTTGACAAGATTGCCTCATTATACAAAAGACGCTTCTGCGGTTTAATGAAGACAGTAAAAAGGTATTCGCGAACCTAATTTCTATGAACTACTTAAGCTTACACAGGAGGAATTAACATGATTAAAAAGTTAGCGTCATTTATGTTAGCAGCTACACTTCTGGTATCAGCAGCAAGCTGTTCCGCAAATACTGCAGAACAGACAACAGTTACTTCGGCAGAAGCGGAAACAACAGCAAAAGCAGAAACGACAGCAGCGGCTTCTGAAGCCGAGCCCCTGAAATTTGTCTATGTCAGCAAGATGCTGTCACATCCGTGGTTTATTCAGGAAGAAATGGGAATCAAAAAAGCCTGTGAGGAACTGGGAATTGAGTACGTCGGAATCGACAGTGACCTGAATGATGAGAAATGCCTCGCAGACGTTGACAGTGCATTTTCAATGGGTGCAGATGCTCTTTTGATTTGTATGACCAATCAGAGCATGGGACCGAACATTGCCGCACAGTGTAAAGAAGAAGGCGTTGTCATGATTACCATCGACGACAACGTTGTTGACGAAAACGGCGATCCTGTAACACATGTCGGCATGCCGACAAAAGAAGTTGGTCAGATCGGCGGCGAAGCACTTGGAAAAATGGCAACAGAGAGAAATTATTTTGCTGATGGAAACAAAGTCAAAGTTCTTCAGATAAATGTTCCGACAACCACTGTTTTCGCTCCGCGTCTCGATGGTTATAAAGAAGGACTAATGTCTACAACACCTTTGACAGCTGAGGATTTCATTGTTGTAGATACAACAGACGGTATGTATGAAGACAACCTGACAGCTGTATCACCGATTATTGTTGCGAATCCTGACGTAACCCACTGGATTATCACCGGCGCAAATGATGATTGTGCCTTAGCTCCAATGGCACTCCTTGAAGAGCAGGGCTTCAATATGGATAACACCTTATCCTGTGGTCTTGGCGGTTACGAGATGTCGCTTGCAGAGTTTAAAGAAGGCAATCCCAACTATATCGCAATCGTTCTTCAGCCTGATGTTGAAGGATATAAGGCAGTTTATCTTGCTTATGAAAACATTGTAAATGGCACGGAAATGCCGGCAACAACTTTGGTCAGCGGTTCTATTGCCACATCAGAGAACTATCTTGAATTCTTCCCGAACGGGAAAATGATGACAGATCAGTAAAAAACGATTTTCGTGAATAGCAGTAGGGCTGCTGCGTATCGCAGCAGCCCTATCATAAAGGTGGTGCACGAGTTGGACGAAATAATTTTAGAGTGTAAAAACATCAGTAAAAGTTTTCCGGGGGTCATGGCTCTGGATAATGTTCAGTTTGATTTGCGTAAGGGCGAGGTACATGCACTCTGTGGTGAAAACGGAGCCGGCAAGTCAACCTTAATTAAGATATTAGCCGGTCTGTATTCGAAAGATACAGGCGTGATTACATATAACGGAAAAGAAATTAAATACAAATCCGTTCAGGAGTGCAGGACTAACGGTATTTCACTGATACCACAGGAAATTCAGCTGGCACAAACCCTCACAGTAGCAGAAAATATCTGCATGACTTCTTTTCCAAAGAAGTCAACAGGTGTGGTTGACTGGAAAAAAATGGAACAAAAGGCCAGGGAACTGCAGGCTCGTATTGGATGTTCTGAAGACATGTTCACTCCGGAGACGATTGTCGGAACACTGAGTATGGGACATCAGCAGCTTATAGAAATCATGAAAGCTATCTCAACCGATTTGAAGCTGATCGCATTCGATGAGCCAACCAGCTCACTATCGTCCGAAGAGACAGATCAATTATTCCGTCTGATGCGTGAACTTACAAAGCAAGGCATCTCAATTATTTATGTCAGTCACAGGCTGGCTGAAATTTTTCAGATATGTGATCGAGTCACAGTTTTTAAAGACGGAAAATATGTCGGCACAAAGAACGTTAAAGAAGTTGACATGTGCGACATAGTGTCCATGATGGTCGGCCGCGACATGTGTCTGTACAAAAAAGTGAAACGTTACTCAAATCCTGGCGAAAGTGTACTTGAAATTGAGCATTTGAATTGGGGTAAGAAAGTAAAAGATATCTCATTTACATTGCACAGAGGCGAAATCCTGGGTCTTTTTGGAATTGTTGGTTCAGGAAGAACGGAAACAGCAAGAGTAATTTTCGGGCTCGAGAAAAAAGACAGCGGCATTATCAGACTTCATGGG